>CALGIB010000747.1 GCA_937915955.1 uncultured Pseudomonadota bacterium | reverse complement strand
TGTACGAGATCGCCACGAGCAGGTCACGGGGGACCTCGAACTCCTTGCTGGCCGCGTCGAAGGACGCGTCGAGGTCGACGGGAGCGGCGTCCTCGGAGGACGAGGGCGCGCAGGACACGAGCAGGCCAGAGACGGCGAGGGCAGCGAGGTGGCGGGGCAAGGACGACTCCAATGGCGGGTACGCCACGGCCTCTTGGGGAGTCGGTGCCTCCGGGCGAGGGCAGCCTCCCACAGACGGGACCCGGCGCACAAGCTCCAGCCCCGCAAGGATCCTGCGCCCGGCCGCGCGGCCCCCGGCCCCAGAGGCTAAGTGCCTGACCATGCTGCCTGTCCGCATCGAGCGCCTGTCCCTGAAGCTGCCCGAGCGGGTCGAGACCGCGGCCGAGCTTGCGCCGCAGGTGGGTCGCAGCGAGGAGTGGATCCTGTCCCGCACGGGCGTGGCCAAGCGCCACATCCACGACGGCCCGGTCGAGGAGCTGGCCGCCGAGGCGGTGCGCGGCCTGAGCCTGGAGGTCCCGCCGGACCTGCTGATCAACGCGTCGCTGACCCCTCGCCAGCTCATCCCCGACACCAGCTGCTTCGTGATGCGCGAGCTGGGCTGGTCCGGCTTCCCCAGCCACTCGGTGCACGCCACCTGCCTCAGCTTCCTCGTCGCCCTCCAGCAGGCCGCGGCGCTGCTGTCCGCCGGGGTCTACGAGCGCGTCGTGGTGGTCTCGGCCGAGCGCGGCAGCATCTGCCGGGACTTCGACGAGCCCGAGTCCGCCGTGCTCATCGGCGACGGCGCGGCCGCCGTCCTGCTCACCCGAGGGGACGGCGCGCAGGGCCTGCTGGGCCTGAGGATCGAGACCTACCCCGAGGGCGCCGAGCTGGCCGAGCTCCGCGGCTGCGGGGTCTACCGGCACCCCAACCACGCCCACACCCGGCCCTCGGACAACCTGTTCCACATGCGCGGCCCGCGGCTCTACCGCCACGCCGTCCCCCGGGTCGAGGCGCTGGTGAAGGGCCTGCTGGCCGAGCTCCACATGAGCCCCCAGGACATCGACCTCGTCGTGCCCCACCAGGCCTCGGGGCCAGCCCTCGCGGCCATCCCGCGCTTCGGCTTCGACCCCTCGGTCATCGTCAACGTCGTGGCCGAGCACGGCAACTGCATCGCGGCGTCCATGCCCATGGCCCTGGCCCACGCCAGCCAGCAAGGACGCCTCACGCCGGGCTCCCGCGTGCTCTTGCTGGGCACCGGCGCGGGGCTGAACGTCGGCGCCGCCATCCTCGAGCTCTGAGCAGCGCGCCAGCCGGTTAGTCGGGCCGCATGCTCGACTCCAAGCTCGACCGCATGGGCGCAGCCCGTCAGGCCATCGCCCAGACCTGGGGCCAGCACCTGGGTCCCTGGATGACCGCCTTCGCGTTGACCAACCTGCGCGCGATGGTGTGGTGGGGGCAGCTCTGGGACGGCCTCTTCTTCCCCAGGCTGAAGACCCAGCAGGTGGTCCGCCCCGTCATCCTGGTCGGCAACCCGCGCACGGGGACGACCTTCCTGCAGCGCTTCCTGGACCAGCACGGGGTCGGCGCGGGCCAGCAGCTCTGGCGCATGCTCTACCCCTCGCTGACCCTGCAGCTGTTCCTGAAGCCGCTGCTGCCGTTGCTCGAGAAGATCAGCCCCGCCCGCCACCACGCCACCGCCGCGCACCAGACCAGCCTGGCCGGGGTCGAGACCGACGACGTCAGCGTGTTCTTCCGCTACTTCGACGGCTTCTTCCTCTGGGGCTTCCTCCTGGCCTGGCACGACCAGGACTGGCTGGACCAGTTCGACCCGACGGTCCGGGACACCAACCAGCGCGACTTCGACTACCTCGAGGACCTCTGGCGCCGGAACCTGGTGGCCACCGGCCGCGACCGCGTCGTCGCCAAGCTCTTCAGCCTGGGACCCCGGACCCCCGCCTTCCTGGCTCGCTTCCCCGACGCCCGCATCCTGTACATGGCCCGCGACCCGCTCTCGGTCATCCCCTCGGGCATGAGCCTCATCACCGGCGTGCTCGACAAGAAGTTTGGCTTCTGGTCCCTGCCCGAGCCCGTCCGAGCCCGCTACCTCGAGCGCCTGTACGGCGGCTTCGTGATGCTGCTGCGGCGCTTCCACGAGGACTGGACCAGCGGCGCCATCCCCCGCGAGTCCGTCAAGATCGTGCGCTTCGATCGCCTGATGGGCGACTTCGACACCCTGATGGCCGAGATCCTGGACTTCGTCGGCCACGAGCCGGACGAGGCCCTGAAGCAGGCCATCGCCGCCAAGGCGATGGCGCAGCGCAGCTACTCCAGCGGGCACGGCTACGACCTGGAGCGCTTCGGCCTCACCGAGGAGAAGATCCGCCAGGACTGCGGTTTCTTCTACGAGGCCTTCCTCTCGGACTGAGCCCTCGACGAGGCCGGCGCAGCGACGGCGGCCCCTGGCGGCTATACGGCAGGCTGGAGGAACGCTGTGCTCACCCTGCTGATCCTGGCCTGCAACGGAGGCGACGAGGTCGACGTCACCGTCGAGCTGAGCGAGGCGATCCCGACGGTCGTCACGCTGAGCTGGGAGGGCGGGCCCGGCCTCGTCACCGTCGACGGGCGGGAGATCCAGGGCGACGGCCAGGCCCTGATCGTGGGCCTCAAGCCCGACACACCCTACGACTTCGAGCTGGCGCTGGACTCGGGCGAGAGCGGCTCCGGCGGCCTGCGCACGGGCCTCGCGCCGATCTCCCTGCCGCTGACCAGCGTCGAAGGCCAGGGCATCGACGGCTTCTTCGCGACGACCGTGCTGTCCACGGTGTCCGCTGGCGTCCTGCTGGACCGCGACGGCGAGATCGTCTGGTGGAACCTGGACGAGCGCGCCGACATCCAGGTCGTGCGCTGCGAGCCGCTGCTGGACGGCACCGGCATGGTGATGGGCGTGTCCACCAACGACCCCAACGCGACCGAGCGGGCCGAGGAGATCATCGAGATCAGCTGGGACGGCTCCCAGAAGAACGTGCTGGGCGCCCCCGACTACCACCACGATCTCGTGCAGCTCGGCGACGGCGACTACCTCTACCTGGGCCTGACCAGCGTCGAGGTCGAGGGCAAGACCGTGCTGGGCGACACCGTCGTGCGCCTCGCCGCGGACGGCACGACGACCGAGCTCTGGAACGCCTTCGACGACTTCCCCTACGACGTCGAGAGGGTCACCAGCGAGCGGGCCAAGTACTGGAGCCACGCCAACGCCATGGACGTGGACCGGGACGCGCGCACGCTGACGGTGTCCCTTCGCAACCTGAACACCATCGCGCACCTGGACCTGGACAGCGGCGAGCTGCTCTGGGCCATCGGCGAGTTCGGCACGCTGGAGCTGGTCGGCGAGTACGAGTACCCCTGGACGCGCCTGCAGCACCAGTTCGACTTCATCGACGACGACACGCTGATCGTCTTCGACAACAGCACGCCCGACGAGCTCGACACCCGCGTGGTGATCTACGACCTGGATCTGTCCGGCGGCACCTACGAGGAGGCCTGGACCTGGCGCAGCGAGGACGACCTGTTCGCCTACGCCATGGGCTCGGTCGAGGTCCTGCCCGACGGCAACTACCTGGTCACGATCACCTCGGCGGCCCAGCTCGAACAAGTCACCCCGGCAGGCGAGTCCGTCTGGAAGGTCAACGGGGACATCGGCGCGGGCCTCGGCTACACCGCGCGCGTGGAGAGTCTTCCGTGATCGCTTTGCTGTTCGCCATGGCCTGCCAGGTCCCCGAGCCCGTCCCCCTGGGCGACGA
>CALGIB010000746.1 GCA_937915955.1 uncultured Pseudomonadota bacterium | reverse complement strand
CCCGTGGGCGACGACGGCGGCGTCTCGGTGTCCGCGGGGCGGAGCTTCTACGACGTCCTGGGCTTCGACGACGCCCAGTACACGCTGTGGCCTCGCTTCTACGACTACCTGGGGCGCTACGACCAGGTGCTGGCCCGCGGTGGGCATCACCTGGCGGTCACCGGCTTCGGCGCGGGCGATGCCTACTCCAGATATCTGGGTGATACCGCGGTGTTGAACCCGCTGGAGCGGGACACGGGCGGCCAGTTCAGCTACGACCGCGCCTTCCACGCGCTCTCGCTTCGGCTCGACTCCAGCCTGGACGGCGCCCAGCTCCGGAGCTCCGCCGCCCTGGTCCGGGACCGCTGGAGCGGCGCGGCCGGGTCGGCCTCGCAGGAGCTGCTCGAGCACTATGTCTGGCTGCGACACGACGCCCTCATCGGCGACCCCGAGGGCCGTCTGCGCCTGGCGGTTGGGGGCCAGCTCAAGCAGGAGTGGCTGGGGCTCGCCAGCGACCTGGATCGGTCCGTCCCCGAGCTCGACGCCGAGGCGCCGCTGTTCTCGCGCGGGCTGCTCGTGGACGAGGCGGCCCAGCGGGTCCAGGCGGGGCTCTACGCCGAGCCTCGCATCGACCTGGGATCGTTCAGGATTCAGCCGGGCCTTCGCGTCGATGTGGACGGGCGGGTGGGGGCCGCGGTGGACCCTCGGCTGACGCTCCGGTACGAGCCGCTGGACCAGCTGAAGCTCCGGGCGGCGGCCGGTCGCTACAGCCAGGCGCCGCAGCTGCGCGAGCTGAGCCCGGTCGTCGGGGACCCGAGCCTGGGCTTCGGGCACGCCGATCAGGTCGCGGGCGGGGTGGACTGGGCGCTGGCCGGTCGCATGGAGCTGGGCGTGGACGCCTGGGCCAAGCGGGTCGTGGACGCGGTGGCCCAGGAGCCCGGACAGGCCCCCGAGGCGGTCAGCGGTCAGGCCTGGGGCGTCGAGCTGACCACGCGCTACCGCATGCGCGAGCTCTTCTTTGCCTGGGCCAGCTTCAGCTTCGGTCGGGCGATGCGGGACGACGCGCCTTTTGACTTCGACCAGCCCTACGCCCTGAACCTGGTGGCCTCGTGGGACTTCCGGCCGCACTGGAACGTCGGCGTGCGCTACCGCTTCGCCAAGGGGCTGCCCTACACACCGGCGCTGGGCGGTCGCTACGAGGGCGACACCGACAGCTACGAGATGATGCCTGGGCCGGTGAACTCGGCCCGGCTGCCCGACTACCAGAAGCTGGACGTGCACCTGGAGCGAGCCATCGAGCTGCGGCGATGGACGGTCACCGGCTACCTCGAGGGCTGGTTCGTTCCGCCGGCCAGCAACGGCATGTACGTGGTCTACAGCTACGACTACAGCCAGTCCGCGCTGGTCTCGGGGCCCGTCTTCTTCCCGATCGTCGGGGCTCGGCTGGACCTCTGAGCGCTCAGCCGATCTGGAAGTTTTCCGCGCCCAGGCGCAGCTGGGCGGTGGCCGCGCGGCGCTCGATCAGCCCGGCGCCGTCCGAGATCCCGGCCTTGGAGAGCAGCCGGCGGAGGCGGTGCAGATCGACGTTGAGCTTCTGTGGTGTCGTTCGGAGCTGAGCGCAGAGATCGTCTCGGTAGACCCAGCCCTGCTCACGTGTGGGCAGCTCACCGCCTGCTCGGTCAGCCGCGCGCGCGCGGGCCAGCAGCAGCGGGATGTACCAGTGCACGCTGGGCGGGAGCTCCAGCAGCTCCTCGGGCCAGGTCAGCTCGACGTCGACGTTCTCTTCGTCCGCGCTGACGATGAAGCGCAGGCAGGCGCCGGCCAGCTTCGCGCCGCCCTCGCTGATGGCCAGCGTGGACTGGGACTCGACCAGATGCAGCTTCCAGGCCTGACCGCCGACGCTCAGCAGCTGCTCGTGGTGGACGCTGCAGAGCTCGCCGTCCTCGGACTCCATCAGCCAGCCCAGCGAAGGGTGTTCGTAGATCGAGGCCAGTGGTTCGTCGACCGATGGGAGCGAGAGGTAGCCGTCCTGGAGCTGGGCCAGGTCGCTGGATCCGATGCGGCGCGCGGCCGGGAGCGGAGGCTCGTCGCTCTCCAGCACCCAGCTCTCCTCGTCGACGCCGAAGACCAGGCGCGAGCCTCTGGTCAGCAGGGTGGGCTTGCCCGCCGAGGTGCGCAGTCCGCCGACCGAGGTCCCGTTCCGGCTGCCCAGATCCCGGAGCTCCCAGCCCCGGATGGCCCAGCTCAAGGTCGCGTGGCGGGAGGACGCGCGGGGGCTCTCCAGCCTGATCAGGGCGTCGGGGCTGCGACCGACCAGGCAGTCCTGGGCCAGCGGCAGGAGCTCTCCGTCGCGCTCTCGCTTCAGCGTGGCCATGTCCGACTCTACGCAGCGTCGAGCGTCGGCGCAAACCGGCTCGGGGGTCGGCGGCCTCAGTCGCTCGCGGCGGCCAGGGCCTGATCACCCATGGCCAGCGACCGGGCGGCCATCCGCAGGTCTTCGGTCTGGTCTGTGCGGACCAGGGGGCCGGCCCGGAGGCTCCCCTCCGGGTCGCAGACGACCAGGACCTGGATGCCCTGGCTGCGCAGGAACGTCTTCAGCTGGCTGCGCTCGGAGGCGCCGTCCAGGTTCACGGCCAGGACGCGCTCGTAGCCGGAGAGCTCTCGGAGCACCTGGACGCTCTGGTGGTCGTCCATGGTGAAGGGCACGACGACGAAGTCCTCCGTCTCGATCTTCTGTCCATCCAGGGTGCGGACGGGGGCGGCGTGGGCCACCGTCGAGGCCAGGCAGCTGAGGACGGCGAAGGCGAAGGGGGTGCGCGGCATGGGGAGTCTCCGGTCGAGGGCTTGGTGTTCCTCCCGACATTCGGAAGGTACCGGGGCCCACCCTCCTTATCGACGACCCACGATTTCCCTCGATTACCTGCGATTACACGAGGGGGTCGATAGGCTGCCGAATGCCCATCCCGACGGCCTCTGCGGGCCTGCTGCTGCTGGCCTGCGTGCGTCCGCCTCCCGCTGACCCGGCGCCGGTCCAGGTTCCGCCCAGCCCGGCGCTGGCGTTCTCGTCGGGCGACGGCCGGGTCTGGGTCTTCGGGCAGGGACGGCTCGAAGGCGAGCTCAGCTTCGAGGGCCGCGTGCGCTGCCCGGGACCCGGGGAGCTGGATGGCTGGGAGCTGCTCGAGGACTGCTCGGTCCAGCCGGGCCGCTGGGGCGTCTCGGGGGTCGGCGTCGATCGCGTGGAGGCGGTGCCCTTCGTGGACAGCAGCTACGGCGCCGGGGACAGCTCCGAGCGCGCCGCCCTGGTCTGGAACCTGGCGACCTGCGGTCCGCGGGGCTTGCGACTGGTGCGGCAGCGCGCCGAGGGCCAGGCCTGGGTCGGGAGCCTGGTCTGCGGCGAGCAGTCCTGGTGGCTGAAGCCCGACCAGGGCGTCGAGGCTGCCTGCCTGGTCGACGAGGATCTCTGGGTGGTGCTGTCCGAGGGGGAACACCTGCGGCTCGTCGCCCTGGGACTGGGCGGCATGCGTCAGGTCCTTGTGGCCCCGAGGCCGGGGGCGCGCTAGCCCTGTCTCCTACCGAATGAGGAGATTCCATGCTCAGCACGTCCCTGATTGTCTGCCTGTTCACGTTGGCCGCCTGCAAGAAGACCGAGCCCGAGGTGGCCGTCGAGGTCCTCGACGCGGCCACGACGGTCACCGTGCACATCCACGACGCCGAGGTCCAGAAGATCAAGGTGAACTGCAAGACCGAGGGCGCCCAGGCCGAGTTCGCCGTGGACGGCGAGTCCGTGGTGCTGACCGGTGTGGTCGGCCCCCAGTGCAACCTGGTCTTCCAGCCCCAGGGCGCGAAGGTCTCGGGGATCGAGGGCGGCACGACGATCGACTGCCGCTTCACCGGGCCGGACAGCGTGGGCTGCAAGACCCGCTGAGCGCGCCTTCAGCCGAGCCTGCGGGGGTCCAGGTCCTCGCAGAGCGCGTGCTGGCCTTCGAGCACCATCGAGGCCAGCGCCGCGCCGGCCAGGAAGGCGAAGCCGAAGCCGTGGCCTGTGAAGCCGGCTCCGACCACGGCGCCCGCCGCGCCTGGGAGGGGGCCGACCAGCGGCAGTCCGTCGCGGCTGAAGCCCATGATCCCGCTCCAGCGGTGGCTGTAGAGCACGTCCTGGCCCCAGGGGAAGCGCTCGACGAAGGCCTGCATGCGTTGCTGGATGGGCTCGTTGAGGCGCTCGTCGTGTCCCGTCTCGGTGCCGGGGTCCAGGTTGCGCCAGCCGCCCAGGACCAGGCGCCCGAGCGGATCCTGGCGCCAGTAGTCGTAGCCGTGGTTGGCGTACACCGGCTGGTCGAAGAGGCGGGGCAGGGGAGAGGTGGCCAGCATCTGGCCGCGGACCGGGTCGATCTTGTCGGCCAGCCAGGGCAGCAGCTCTCCGGCGCGCGCGTTCGTCGCGACCACCACCACCGAGGCCTGGACCTCGCCCTGCTCCAGGCTCGCGCGGACGTGGCCGGGGGAGTTCGCGTCCAGCGCGAGCACGGGGCTCTGCTCGAAGAGGCGCGCGCCCGCGGCCTCGGCGGCCCGCGCGACGCCGCGCACGAAGGCGGCAGGATCCAGCTCACCGTCGGCGACCATCTCGACGCCGACGCGGTGGCCGG
>CALGIB010000745.1 GCA_937915955.1 uncultured Pseudomonadota bacterium | reverse complement strand
GTCGACACGACCAACATCCTGTTCATCTGCGGCGGCAGCTTCGAGGGCCTCGAGCGCGTCATCGAGGACCGGCTCGGCGCTCGCAAGGTCGGCTTCACCGCCGAGAACCGCGAGTTCGTGCCCCAGGACCGCCGCAACGAGCTGCTCCAGAAGGTGCAGTCCGAGGACCTGGTCACCTTCGGCCTCATCCCCGAGTTCATCGGCCGCCTGCCCGTCGCCGCGACGCTGCAGCCGCTGGGCGCCGAGGACATGGTCCACATCCTCACGGAGCCCAAGAACTCGCTGGTCAAGCAGTACCAGAAGCTCTTCCGCTTCGAGAAGGTGAAGCTGACCTTCACCCCCGAGGCCCTGGTGGCCATCTCCGAAGAGGCCGTCACCCGCAAGGCCGGCGCGCGCGGTCTCCGCAGCATCCTCGAGAAGGTGATGCTGGAGATCATGTACGAGGTGCCCTCCCACGAGTCGCTGAAGGAGGTCGAGATCACAGCCGACACGGTCCGGGACGGAGGCGTGCCCTTCCTCGACGAGAAGGAACCGGCGGCCTCCGGATGAGCCGACCGGGGCTGCTCATCGCGTCTCCCCAGATGCGGGACAGCAACTTCGCGGGCACCGTCGTCCTGCTCTGGCACTACGACGACGAGGGCGCCAGCGGCGTGGTCATCAACCGCAGCCTGGACCTCAGCCTCGGCGAGATCGGCGAGCAGATCGACCTCGACTCCGAGCAGGTCGTGGACGCCGACGAGCCCGACCGCGTGCTCTGGGGTGGCCCCGTGGAGCCAGGAGCGGGCTTCCTGGTCCTGCGCGGCGGCGTCCCCGACGACGAGGGCTGGAACCTGCCCCATCAGATCGGCATCACGACCAGCCAGACCTGGCTGGAGCGGCTGCTCACCGGAGGCGGCCAGTTCGCGCTCTGCCTGGGCTACGCCGGCTGGGCACCGGGCCAGCTCGACCGGGAGATCGAGACCGGCAGCTGGCTCTACACCGAGGCCAGCCCCGAGCTGGTCTTCGACGCAGCCCTGGCTGAGCGCTACGACAAGGCCCTGGCTGCCCTGGGCCTGGTCCCCTCGATGATCTGGATGAGCCCCATCGACGAGTAGACTCGGCCGATGCGGCGACTCTCCCTCCACGAGCCCCTCGGCGGCGGCGCCTTCGGCACCGTCTACGCCGCGGAGCTGCACACCGGGCCGGGCATGCGCCGCAAGGTGGCCGTCAAGGTCATGGCGCGGACCCCCGGCGCCGACCAGCACGAGTTCCTCACCCGCCTGCGGGACGAGGCGCGGCTGCTCTCCATGCTCCAGGACGACGCCATCCTGGGTGTGCTCGACCTGCTCGAGGTCGACGGGCGCGACGCGGTCGTCATGGAGTGGGTGGACGGCCTGGACATCTCCCAGCTCATCGCCGGAGGGCAGCGCATGCCGCCGCGCGCCCTGGCCGAGTTCGGCGCGGTCGTCTCGGGCGCGCTGCACAAGGCGCACACCGCCGTGCACCCCGAGACCGGCCAGTCGCTGGAGGTCGTGCACCGCGACGTGAAGCCGGCCAACATCATGCTGACCGACCGCGGCCACATAAAGCTGCTCGACTTCGGCGTGGCCAAGGCCGCCTTCGAGGCCCGCGAGTCCCGCACCGGACGCATGGTGCTGGGCACGCTCAACTACATGGCGCCCGAGTACATCCTGCGCGGCAGCCTGGACGCTCGGGCGGACATCTACGGGCTGGGGCTGAGTCTGGTCGAGGCCGCCATCGGCCAGCCCTTTGGCCAGCCCAAGCTCAAGCCCGAGGCCTTCCAGCGAAAGCTGGACGCCTGGCTGGCTGGCCTCCCCCCCGAGTACGCCCCGCTGCGCCCCACCCTGGAGCGCATGCTCGCCTTCTCTCCCGAGCAGCGCCCAGACGGCGCGACCGCCGAGGACTGGCTGGCCCACCTGGCCGACGAGCTCACCGGCACCGGCCTGCGACGCTGGGCCTCCACCGCCGTGGACAGCGCCCGCAGCGTCAAGCCGCCCGCCTCGGACCGCGAGAACCTGGGCGGACTCAGCTTCGACCTGGACAGCGGGGCCCGAGAGGTCGGCGACACCGGACCGACCAGCCTCCCGGACCTGCCCCCCTCCCCGCCTCCGATGAACGAGCCCATCGACACCACCCACGCCCTGCCGCCGCCTCCGGTCCGACCGGCCCCCGAGCGGAGCGCAGCGGCGCCGCCCTCGACCCTGACCATGGTCCTCAAGGGCCTGGCCGTCGGGGGCACAATGGGGGTGATTGCGCTGACCGTCCTTGTAGCGATTCTCTGGTGGTTCCGATAGAGTAGCGGCGGATCCCTCATCCACCCTACTGCCCCGTCTCTTGACATGTCCCACCTGACCATCCGGGCGCTCGCCACGGGCATCGTCGGCCTCCTCGGCCTCGGTCTCGTCGGCTTCCTGGCCTCCCCCGACCAGCCCAGCGCCCCCGCCGAGACCCAGCCAGCCCTCCCGCTGGCCCCGGAGCCCCCACCCGCGCCCCGCTTCTCGGACGTGACGCACGGCATCGCGCGCGGCGAGACCCTGGGCGCCATCCTGCCGCGCTACGGCGTCTCGGACGTGCTGGCCGTGGTCGAGGCCGCCAGCGAGCACGCCGACCTGACGCGCATCCGCGCCGGTCGGGACCTGGTCTTCACCTTCGAGCGTGACGTCGAGGCGCCCATCGCCCTGCGCTACATGCTGGACGAGGACAACACCCTGGTCGTGCACCTGGACGGCGAGAGCCCCTGGGCCGAGCTCGAGACCGTGACCTACGGAAGCCACCAGGGCGCGCGCAGCCTGGTGGTCGAGGGCAGCCTGTGGAGCGCGGCGATCGAGGCGGGGCTCCGCCCTGGAGACATCGTGCGCCTGGCGCGGGTGTTCGAATACGAGGTGGACTTCAACACCGAGCTTCGGGCGGGCGCGACCTTCACCGTGGTCGGCGAGGAGCTCACCCTGGGCGGCGAGTTCAGCAAGATGGGTGAGCTGCACGCCGTGCGTCTGGACAATGACGGCAAGAGCTACACGGCGGTGTACTTCGAGCGCAGCGACGGCGAGGCGGGCTGGTACCACCCCGACGGCACGGCCTCCAAGCGGCCCTTCCTGCGCAGCCCGCTGGAGTTCTCGAGGGTGACCTCGGGCTTCAACCCCAAGCGCTTCCACCCCGTCCTCAAGACCAGCCGGCCCCACTACGGCACCGACTTCGGCGCCCCCACCGGCACACCGGTCCGGGCGACGGGCAACGGCAAGGTCGTCTTCAGCGGCACCAAGGGCGGCTACGGCAAGCACGTGAAGCTGGACCACCCCGGGCCCTACACGAGCAGCTACAGCCACCTGTCCAAGATCTCCGTGAAGAACGGCAGCGCGGTCAAGCAGGGCGACGTCATCGGCTACGTCGGGGCCACAGGCCTCGCGACCGGGCCCCACCTGCACTACGAGTTCCGCGAGAACAACAAGCCGGTCGACCCCATGAAGATCAAGCTGCCCACCGTCGAGCCCCTCCCCAAGGGCGAGCTGGCCGCCTTCCAGGCCCAGGCCGAGCGGGTGCTCCCTCTGCTGGACGGCCCCCAGGACACCGGCCTGGCCGTCGCTGACGGCCTGGACGCGCAGCCGGAGCGCTAGGCGCTTAGACTCCGAGGGTGTTGACCCTCGCCCTCGGCGGCGTCCTCGGAGTCGCCCTCGCCGCCCCACCTCGCGCCGTCCAGGTCTGGGTAGAGGCCCCCACCGAGGCGGACCGCCAGCAGCTCGCCGAGCTCGGCGCGGACTTCGCCGAGGGGCTCGAGGGCTCGCGCGTGCTCGTGCAGCTCCGCCCGGGAGACCTTGAGCGCCTGCCCGCTCGCTTCCAGGCCCGGCCTGTGCAGCCCTCGCTCCAGCTGGCCGAGCACTACCACGACCCCGAGCAGATCGAGGCCGCGCTGCGCGAGCTGGCCCAGGACCCCGCCGTGGACCTGGTCCAGATCGGCGAGAGCGTCGAGGGCCGGGCGATCTGGGCGCTGAGCATGGGCAACCCCCAGGGCCCGCGCTGGCGCGTCCTGGGGGCCCACCACGGCGACGAGGCCAGCAGCAGCGAACTCAGCCTGGCCATCGCCACGTCCTTGCTCGAGGACCCGGCCTGGTCCGAGCTGCTGGAGGACCTCCAGGTCTGGATCGTGCCGGTCGTGAACCCGGACGGGCTGGTGGCCAGCAGCCGCAACAACGCCAACGAACGCCATGTGGGCAACGGAATAAACAGCTCACAAAAGCTCACCTTTCAATCCTGGGTGCTCAATGGTGGCTCGCCTTGCACTCGGCTCAGACAAATGCCTGCA
>CALGIB010000744.1 GCA_937915955.1 uncultured Pseudomonadota bacterium | reverse complement strand
GCCATGATCGCTGGTTCCTGGACCGGATCGCGACCCACATCCTGGCCTTCGAGGGTGACAGCAAGGTGCTGTTCTTCGAGGGGAACTACCAGGAGTACGAGAAGGACCGGAGGGCGCGGCTGGGCGACGTCGGGCCGACGCGGATCAAGTACAAGAAGCTCACGCGCTGAGTCGCTGGGGTCCGCCTCGCGGTGCGCAGCGGGGGGACTACCGAAGCACGACCTCGCGCTGGTCCTCGCCCTCCTGCAGCCCGTACCAGAGCGTCAGCGTGAGCTCCGTCCCGGTGTGGTCCAGTCCATCCAGGGAGGCGGTCAGCTCCTGGTCGCCGAACAGGGACAGCTCGATGTCGGTGTCCTCGGCGGCCCCTGCGCGGGCCACGCGCTCGGCCAGGATCGAGCCGGCCTCGGCCACCACCTCGAAGCGCACGTCCGGCGAGCTGGGGTCCACGCCGTCCTCGGCCAGGATCCACCAGGCCTCGCCTCGCCAGGGGATCAGCACCAGCTCGTCGCTGTCGCGGAGCCCCCAGCGGCGGCCGCCGTCGTCCTGCCGGACCAGCTCGATCGCCCAGGCGTAGCCCTCGGAGGCCAGGAACTCGCCCCGCTCGGGCAGCTCGCTCAGCGTCCCGCCCTCGACCCGGCCGTCCACCAGGGTCCAGGGCACCGCCTCGGGATCGTCCAGCTCTTCTTCGGGCAGCAGGCCGTCGCAGCTCAGCTCGATCACCCAGGGCTGGCTGGTCAGCTCGCCCTCGCTCAGCCCGATCGCGCAGGAGCCGTCCTCGGTCAGCAGCAGGTGCTGCTTGCCCTTGCGGTAGCTCAGGCGCCGCAAGGTCGCGGGGCCGGCCGTCGGCTCGCCCTCGAGCACCAGGATCAGCTCGTAGACGCTGTCGTCGCTGGCCACACTCAGGACGTAGTAGCCGTCGCCCGAGAACGAGCTCAGCCCCACGCTGGCCATCGAGACCTCCTCGTCGCTCAGCTCTCCGCGCTGGACGAGCCAGGACGCGGAGCCGACGAACTCCTGGGTGGGCGTGGTGTCTTCGGGGCCGTTGCAGGCGAGGGCGAGGAGCAGCATGGGCCCAGCGTATCCGGTTATCTGGCGCGCCCTCGGAGGTGCGATGTCGACATCAGAGCCCCAGCTCGAGGAGCTGCTGGAGTACCCCTGCTCGTTCACGTTCCGCGTGGTCGCGAGCGCCTCGGAGGGCCTGGACGGCCGCTGCCGCGCGCTGGTCGAGGGGACGCTGGGCCGCCCGGCGCTGCAGGCGGTGCTGCAGCCCAGCGCCAAGGGCAACTACAGCTCGGTGCGCGTCACCGCGGTGGTGCTCAGCGCGGACGAGATCCGGGCGGCCTACCAGGCGCTCAAGGGCGGGATCTCCGACATCAAGATGCTGCTCTGATCCTCAGCCCCAGCTCAGCTTCGCGATGACCCTGGCCAGCGCTCGAAGCCGCTTGTCCTCGTCCCAGTCCGTCAGCCCGGTCCCGCGCGCCACCAGCGGCTCGAACAGCATCCAGCCCAGGACGGCCGACTCCACCAGCGCCAGGGCCGCCGCCTCCTGCTCGTCCAGATCCCCTCGCTGGGCCCGCAGCACGGGCGCCATCGAGGCCTCGGGGATGCTCTCCAGCTGACCAGCCTGGATCACCGGAGCCAGCGCCCCCGCGATCCAGCGCTCGCCCATCAGCACGCGCAGGCCCGCGAGCACGCCCTCCTCGGGCTCCTCGTCCATGCGGTCCCGGATGACCTTCGCGGTGCTCCGGAACACCCGGCCCAGCACCGCCTGGACCAGCCCTCCCTTGCCCCCGTAGTAGCGGTGCACGAGGCCGTGGTTGACCCCGGCGCGCGTGGCGATCTCCCGCACCGAGACCTCCCTGGGAGGACGCCCCCGGAACAGCGCCAGAGCGGCGTTCTCCAGGGCTTCTCGGCTCTCGTCTGCGGTCTTGCGGGCTGCCATGGGCTACATTGTAGTCGATGACTACATCTGACCTCGTGACCCTGACCTGCGCGCTCACCGGCGTGCTCACCAACCCCCAGCAGCACCCGGTCCCCGTGACCCCGGAGCAGATGGCGGCCGAGGCCCGGCGCGCCTTCGAGCAGGGCGCGACGATCATGCACTGCCACTTCCGGGACCAGCGGCCCGGCCTGGGGCACCTGCCGACCTGGGACCCCGATGTCGTCGCCGAGATCGCGGACGCCATCCGCCTGGCCTGCCCGGGGGTGGTGCTGAACTTCAGCACGGGCGTGATGGGGCCGGACATCTCCGGCCCGGAGGCCTGCCTGCGGCGCTGCAAGCCCGAGATGGCCGCGCTCAACGCGGGCAGCCTGAACTACCTGAAGGTGCGCAGCAGTCAGCCGAGGTGGGCCTGGCCGCCGCTGCTCTTCGCCAACCCCGTCGACAAGATCCAGGCCTTCATCGAGGTCATGCGCGAGGAGGGCATCGTGCCCGAGTGCGAGTGCTTCGACACCGGCATCGTGCGCAGCATCGCCATGCTCCAGCACGTCGGGCTGCTGGGCGCGGAGCCGCACGTCTCCCTGGTGATGGGCGTCGCCAGCGGCATGCCGGCCAAGGCCAGCTGGCTGCCCTTGTTGATCGAGGAGCTCCCCCAGGGCGCGCACTTCCAGACCATCGTCATCGGTCGGGACGAGGTCTGGGCCGTACACCGCGCCAGCGCAGAGCTGGGCGGCCACCTGCGCACCGGGCTCGAGGACACCTTCTACCTGCCCGACGGCGGCCGCGCCGCGAGCAACGGACAGCTCATCGCGGAGCTCCGCAAGGTCGCGGAGGCCGCGGGCCGCCAGGTCACCACGCCCGCCCAGACCCGGCTGCTCCTGGGGCTCGCGTGAGGCCGCTGCGCAGCCGCCTCGACACGAGGGATGCGGCCTACAAGGAGCGCGTCGAGCAGAACCTGGCGCTGGTCGACGAGCTCCGGTCCGAGCTCGCCAAGGCCCGGGAGGGTGGGGGAGAGCGGAGCATGAGCCGCCACCTCCAGCGCGGCAAGCTGCCTGCCCGCGAGCGCATCGAGGGGCTGCTGGATCCCGACAGCTACTTCCTGGAGCTGTCCCCCCTGGCAGGCCGCAAGGTCGACCTGATCCAGCCCGGCGCGGGGCTGGTCGGTGGCATCGGCGTGGTCGAGGGCACCGAGGTCGTCATCACCGCCAACGACCCCACGGTCATGGGCGGGGCCATCAACGAGATCGGGGTGAAGAAGACCCGGCGCCTGGCCGAGATCGCCGCCGAGAACGGCCTGCCCACGATCTCGCTCATCGAGTCCGCCGGCGCGGACCTGCCCAACCAGTCGAAGATCTTCTTGCCCGGCGGCGAGGGCTTCCGCGACATCACGCAGCGCTCGAAGGCCCGCATCCCCAGCCTCTCGCTGGTCTTCGGCAGCAGCACCGCGGGCGGGGCCTACGTCCCCGGCATGTCGGACGTCACGGTCTTCGTGAAGGGCCGCGCCCAGGTCTACCTGGCCGGGCCGCCGCTCGTGAAGATGGCCATCGGCGAGGTGGTCGACGACGAGACCCTGGGCGGCGCCGAGATGCACGCGCGCACCTCGGGCCTGGCCGACTTCCTGGCCGAGGACGAGCTGGACGCCCTGCGCATCGGGCGCGAGGTCGTGGCCAGCTGGGCCTGGCAAAAGTCCGGTCCCCAGCCCACCGAGCTGCCCGACGAGCCGCTCTACGACGCCCAGGAGCTGCTGGGCATCGTGCCGCCCGATCTGCGCACCGCCTTCGACATCCGCGAGATCATCGCCCGCGTCGTGGACGGCAGCCGCTTCCTGGAGTTCAAGCCCCTCTACGGCCCGACCCTGGTGACCGGCTGGGCGGATCTGCACGGCTTCCGGGTCGGCATCCTGGGCAACAACGGCGTGCTCGTCGGCGAGGCGGCCGAGAAGGGCGCCCAGTTCATCGCCCTGGCCAACCAGCGCGACATCCCCTTGATCTTCCTGCAGAACATCACAGGCTTCATGGTCGGCAAGCAGGTCGAGCAGGCCGGCATCATCCGGGCCGGCGCCAAGATGATCAACGCCGTGAGCAACTCGACGGTGCCGGCCATCACGGTCATGGTCGGCAGCAGCTTCGGGGCCGGCAACTACGCGATGTGCGGGCGGGCCTACAACCCGCGCTTCCTGTTCACCTGGCCCACCCACAAGATCGCGGTGATGGGCGGCGAGCAGCTCTCGGGGGTCCTG
>CALGIB010000743.1 GCA_937915955.1 uncultured Pseudomonadota bacterium | reverse complement strand
CTCGGCGACGCTGATGGCGCCGCGCGCGTCGAGCAGGTTGAAGAGGTGCGAGCACTTCGCGCACTGGTCGTAGGCGGGCAGCGCGAGGCCGGCGGCCACCAGCCGCTTGCACTCGTCGAAGGCGGTGGTGAAGCCCTGGAACAGCCCGGGGATGTCGGCCTGCTCGAAGTTGTACGCCGACTGCTCGACCTCGTTCCGGAAGAACACGTCGCGGTAGCTGATGCCCTCGACCCACTCCAGGTCGTAGACGTTGTCGACGCCCTGGATGTACATCGCCAGGCGCTCGAGCCCGTAGGTCAGCTCTACGCTGATGGGGCTCAGATCGTGGCCGCCGCACTGCTGGAAGTAGGTGTACTGGGTGACCTCCATGCCGTCCAGCCAGACCTCCCAGCCCAGCCCCCAGGCGCCCAGCGTGGGGGACTCCCAGTCGTCGTGCACGAAGCGCACGTCGTGCCTGGACAGATCCAGGCCGATGGCCTCGAGGCTGCCCAGGTAGAGGTCCTGGATGTTGGCCGGGTTCGGCTTCATCAACACCTGGAGCTGGTAGTAGTGACCGAGCCGGTTGGGGTTCTCGCCGTAGCGGGCGTCACCTGGGCGTCGGCAGGGCTGCACGTAGACGCAGCGCCAGGCCTCGGGGCCCAGGGAGCGAAGGAAGGTCGCGGGGTGGAAGGTGCCCGCGCCGACCTCGACGTCGAGGGGCTGCAGGATGGCGCAGCCCTGGTCGCCCCAGTAGCGCTGGAGCGACAGGATCAGGTCCTGGAAGGTCATCTGGGAGCCTCGCGGTCAGGGCGCGCGCAAGCGCCCCGGGGCCGGCCCGGATAACTCCGGAGCCCCCCCTCTGTCGACAGGAGCGAGGCCTTGTCCGAGCCCGCCCTGAGCCCCAACAGTCCCCCCTCCAGGAAGCGCCCGCTGCTGGCCGCGCTGCTGCAGATGGGCTGTGTGTTCGGGGGCGTCGGCTACGCCTACCTGGGCCAGTGGAGGAAGTTCGGCTTCGCGCTGGGCGGCGTGCTGGTCCTTCAGCTCGTCAACGCCGGCGCGGCGACCTACGAGATGAAGGCGGCCTCGATGCTGCTGGGTCCCCTGCTCTTCTGCTTCAAGGTCCTCACGGCCTGGGACGCGTGGCAGCTCTCGAAGGCGCGGAACGAGGGACAGGCGATCGGCAACCGCACGGCGGTTCCGGCGCTGAGGCCGCTGCTGGGCGACCGCGACTGAGTCCGTCCCGCCGGGCGGCGGGGGTCCACGCCTCGGCGAGCGCCTCGGCGCGCGCCTCGAGGCCCGGTCAGTGGAACTCGGCCTTGACCGCCGCGTCGTTGAGCACCACCAGCGCCCAGATGCCCACCGGCACGCTGAGCAGACAGCAGCCGCAGCCCGTGAAGCAGGGCACCACCGCCATCAGCGCGCCGATCGTGCAGAGCAGGTGCGACTCGAGGTGGCGCATCCTCCAACCCGCCGCGGCGACCAGCAGCGAGCACACGAAGTTCATCGCGCCTAGCAGCGCGCCGGTCGTGCCGCTCAACGCCGCGTCCATCTGCTGGTCGGTCGTGTAGCTGGCCATCACCCCGTCGGCGAAGCCGAACAGGGCGTTGAGCATGGTGAAGACCCCCATCAGGGCCATCACCACGCCGGTCAACGCGAGCACCGTCCCGGGCGCGGCGACCTTGCTCTCGGCCGCCGCGGCCGCTGGGTTGGTGCCGCTCACGAGCTACTTGAAGATGGCGTTGAGGAACTCGAGTCCGTTCTCCATCTCGCCGATGCTCTGGCCCGACTGCAGCTTCTGGCCGAGCAGGTAGGCGTCGTAGGCCGTGATGAAGGGGATGAGGAAGCCGACGCCGACGCAGCTGAGCAGCACGGTCGCGACGATGGAGACGATGCCCTTCTTCTGCTGGCCGATCATCAGGTAGCCGACGCCACCGAGCAGGAGCCAGTTGAGCGCGGCGGGGATGATGGGGTTCGTGTCAGGCTTCGAGATCTGGCCCATGGGGGTCCTCCCTGGAGGTGAGTGCAGCGAGAAGCTACCAACCGCGAGCGCCCTCGCGCAACCCGACTACTGAACGAGCTCGACGTAAAGGGGGTACAGCGGCGCGGTGCCGTCCTCGGGCACGTGCACGTAGTAGTGCCCAGCCCAGATCGGCTCCCCGTCCACGGAGTAGCCCACCTCGATCGTCACCGGCCCTGTGGGGGAGCCAAAGACGGCGAAGCGCCCCGTGTTGCCCGTCATCGTGGCCTCGTCGCTGTAGAAGCCGTCGTCATCCAGGTAGCAGGTCTCGGTCGGCTGAGCGCCGCTGCCGTCCATCGCGAGCACGTAGGCCGTCGGCGCGATGGGCCACTCACCCCCCTCGATCTCGTAGTTCGGGAGATAGGCGCGGATCTCACCCTCGATCACCCCGCCGGGCTGGTCGAGCGCCGGGCAGCCCGAGAACTCGGCCCGGATCTCGTCCATGTCGGACTCGGCGCGAGCCCAGACCAGGCCCTCGTCGACCTCGAAGTCCGCGATGTCCGCCATGCCCGAGAAGCCCGTCGGCACGCTGCCCTCGGCCTCGATGGTCATGTACAGCGGGGCCCCGGCGATGACCTCGACCTCGAACCAGCCGCGCCCGTCGCTGGTGGCCTCGCCGACCACCTCGCCGTACTCCGGCCCAAGCGTCGAGATGCTGGCCTGGCTCACGGCCGAGGCCTCGTCGTGGCGGTCGTCGAAGACGATCCCCGAGAGCATCACGCGCTCGGGGATGCCCGCCTGACAGGCCAGCAGGGTCCAGATCATCGCAGCCCCTCGAAGTACCAGGCCGAGACGATGTCTCCGCCCCGTGTGAACCAGAGCTCCTCGAGCTCCTCGTCGCCGACGGTCTGGCGCACGACGAGGTCACCGGGGAGCATGTTGAAGGCAAAGAAGTGGTCCACGGGGCCCGAGTCGACCTGCTCGAGCGAGCCCTGGTCGTTCACCGCGAAGCAGATCTCGGTGGCGCCGGCCTGGTTGTGCAGGACCTCGAGGTCCTCGCACCAGACGGTCGAGACCCCGTCCTCGTTCTGATTCGGCAGACCCCAGATGTGCACCAGATCCTCGCTCTCGAGCCCGATGTCCAGGCCGATGGCGTCCTCGACGCCGCCGAAGAAGTCCCCGGTCGGGCCGCGCTCGAAGCCGAACAGGCTGGCCGTGATGCCGTTGCCCGTGGGCGCCGTCCCGCGCCAGAGCGCAGGGAAGTGGTCGGGCCCCTCGACGCGCAGGAAGTACTCCTCGGCGGCGGGCAGCTCGACGAGCCAGTAGCCCGGGTAGTCGGTGAAGGGCTGCTCGCCCTCGGCCAGAGGGACGAGGTTGAGGTCGAGGTAGCTCAGCGTCCCGTCGTCGAGCGCTCGCTCGGTGGACATCGGCGAGTCGTAGACCCAGCCCTGGAGCGTCACGTCCTGAGGCCGAGGCGACTCGGGGGCGAGCCAGGGCTGCAGCTGGGCGCAGGCGATGAACAGGACCAACATGGGCTGAGCTTAGTCCTCGCTCGCGGGGGCCCGGACCGCGGGCGCCAGCTTTCCGCCCGCGAACACCGAGCCGGCGTCCCGGATGGGCAGCGCCCGGCACCAGATGTCTTCGAGCGGCACCTGCAGGTGCTCGGCCAGGCAGCGGCTGGCGGCCTCGACCAGGGCCGAGGTGACCCAGGCGCCGCGGTCGACGACGTGCAGGTCGACGAAGACGATGGGCCCGTCCTGGGCGCCCTGCACCACGCGTCCGGCGACCAGCATCTGGCCGTCGGCGACCGGCGTGAAGGTGGCCCAGACCCGCTCGGGCTGGATGCCGGTGGCGCCCGAGATGGCCTCGGGCAGCGCGGAGAGCGCGGCCTGCACGCGCTCGTGGGGTTGATGCAGGGCTCGGATGTGGACGACGGGCATGTCAGCTCGGGGGTAACGCGAGCAGGAGCTCACGGGATCGGAGGGGCCTGCCCTGGTGCCACTGGAGGTGCTCGTAGAGCAGCCAAGGCTCGCCCGGGGGGAGCTCGACGTCGACCAGCTCGGCCAGCGGCGTGCGGCGCGCCAGCTCGATCGCCCGGGCCAGCTCCAGCGAGACCGGGCGCCCCTCGCCGCAGTGGGCGTGGCGCAGGCTGCCCGCGCTGGGGCTGAAGGCCAGGGGCTCGGCCAGGGGCTCCTCGCAGCTGTCGCAGGACACCAGGTTGGGCGTCAGGCCGGAGAAGCTCAGCGCCTTGGCCTCGAACCCCACCCTCCAGGCGCTGCGCGGAGGCTCGGTCACGGCATCGAGCACGAGCAGCGCGACGTCCAGGAGGCCGAAGAGCCTGGGCGCCGGTTGGTCCTGCGGAGCCAGGACCGAGACCAGCTCGCAGGCGTAGGCGGCCAGGGCGATGCGGTCGAGGTCGCGGCGCAGGTGGGGCCGACCGTGCTCGAGGTGGGCCTCCTGCAGGTGCCAGAGCTCCCCCCTGCCCGGTCGCAGCGAGGCGGTCACCCGGTTGCCCAGGTCCAGAGCCCCCGCGAAGCGCTTGGTGCTGCGCCGAGCGCCCCGGGCCAGCGCCGAGATGCGCCCCCGCTCCGGGGTCAGCAGCTGCACGATGCGGTCCGCGTCGCCGTAGTCCACGCTGCCGAGGACCAGGGCGGGGACCTCCTGCGCCAGGCGGCTCACAGCATCAGGGCGGTGGCCAGGCTCATGTAGAGCACGATGGCGAAGGCGTCGATCAGGATGGTCACGAAGGGGCCGGTGGCCACCGCGGGGTCGGCG
>CALGIB010000742.1 GCA_937915955.1 uncultured Pseudomonadota bacterium | reverse complement strand
ATGGGCGCGCTCTACACGGCGGCTCAGAAGTTCCTGCACCTCTTCCCCGAGGAGCCGGACATCCAGGTCAACACCCGCGGCTACCGCACGTCGATGGGCGGCGACGTCACGGCAGAGCTGCTGGGCGTCGGCTACATCATCGGCCCGCGCGTGGCCGCCGTGATGCTTGCTGGCGGCGCCATCGGCTGGCTCGTGATCATCCCGATGATCTACGTCTTCGGCGAGAGCTCGGGCGCGCCCATCGCCCCCGAGACCGTCTCGCTCGTCAGGGACATGGGCAGCTTCGACATCTGGGATCGATACCTGCGCTACATCGGCGCGGGCGCTGTGGCCTTCGGCGGGCTCTTCACGCTGGTCAAGTCGGCCCCGACGCTGCTGCAGTCCTTCAAGCTGGCGCTGGGCGCGCTCAAGCAGGGGGGCGCGGAGGCACCGGCTCGCACCGACCGGGAGCTGCCGCTCTGGATGGTCGGAGGCGCGCTGGTGGTCATCGGCCTGCTGGCCGCCTTCCTGCCGCTGATGGCCGGAACGGGCGGCAACATCGGGCTGCTGGCGGGCCTGGCGGTGGTCGTCTTCGCCTTCTTCTTCGTGACGGTCAGCAGCCGTATCGTGGGGCTCATCGGCAGCTCGTCGAACCCGATCTCGGGCATGACGATCGCCACCGTGCTCATCTGCGCGCTGCTCTTCGGTGGCATGTACGACGGCGGCAGCGCCCGGGTCGCGGTCCTGACCATCGGGGCGCTGGTGTGCATCGCGGCGGCCATCGCGGGGGACACCTCGCAGGACCTGAAGACAGGCTTCCTGGTCGGGGCCACGCCGCGCAATCAGCAGATCGGCGAGATCATCGGCGTCGTGGCGGCGGCGCTGGCCATGTCCACGGTGCTGGCGCTGTTCAAGGAACAGATCGTCAGCGGTGAGTTCAAGGCGCCCCAGGCCAACCTGATCAAGCTGGTCATCGACGGCGTTCTGGACGGTGATCTGCCCTGGGCGCTGGTCTTCATCGGGGCGGCGATCGCGTTCTGCGTCGAGATCATGGGCCTGCCCACGCTGGCCTTCGCGGTCGGCCTGTACCTGCCGGTCCACCTGGCGACGCCCATCATGCTGGGCGGCCTGGTCCGCTGGGGCGTCGAGCGCTTCAGCGACAAGGACGAGGTCGATCACCGGCGCGAGGTCGGGGTCCTCGTGGCCTCGGGCCTCATCGCGGGGGCCGCGCTCATAGGCGTGGTCGGTGCCACGCTGGCCTTCTTCGAGGTCGAGCTGTTGCCTGAACCGGAGTCCATGTCGTTGGCGAACCTGCGCGGAATCCTGGCCTTCCTCGGGCTGACCGGTGTGTTGATCTGGGCGGCCTTGGGCCGGCCCGGGAACAAGGTCCACTGACGCGTTAAGCGCGCCGCGTGAGCCCGAGACTCTCGATCAGCGTGGTCCTGCCGGCCTTCAACGAGGCCGACAACATCGCGGCCTCTGTCCGGCGGGCGCGCGATGTGCTGACTCAGCGGGACGCCGACTTCGAGATCATCGTGGTCGACGACGGCAGCTCGGACGCGACCAGGCGGATCGTCGATGGACTGACGTCGCAGGATCGTCGGGTTCGCTGCCTGCACCATCCGCGCAATCGAGGCTACGGCGCCGCGCTGCGGACCGGGCTCCTGGCGGGCGTGAAGGATCTGGTGTTCTTCACGGACGCCGACCTGCAGTTCGAGCTGGCCGAGATCGACAAGCTGCTCCAGCACGCCCAGCACTTCGACATCATCGCGGGCTACCGAGCCCATCGCCGCGACCCGCTGCCTCGCAAGGTCAA
>CALGIB010000741.1 GCA_937915955.1 uncultured Pseudomonadota bacterium | reverse complement strand
CTCTACCTGGCTGGTAAGGGCAGCCCGGAAGACCACGGCGTGAGCCGCGCCCGCCTCGAGCAGCGAGGTCACCTGGTCGGGGTCGCCGACCACCTCTGCGCGTCGCTCCTCCAGCGCCACCAGGCGCCGCAGGACCCCCGAGCGCACCGGATCGGGCTCGAAGATGACCTCGCGGCTGGCCAGGCTGGGGGTGTCGTGGCCGGGTGGCTGCGCCTGCAGGGTGGCCTCGTAGCCGGTCTCCGAGAGCAAGCGATCCAGCAGCCGGCCGATGGCGCTGCGGGTGCTGACGAACAGGCGCAGGTCCTGGGCGCGGGCGTAGTCGCGAGCGAGGCGCTGCGTGGGCAGGTCGGTGGGGTCGGCGACGATCAGCGACAGGGTCGAGGCGTCGGCGTCGAAGAAGGTGGGCACGACCAGGCGCTCGCGCAGGAACTCGCGCGGCAGCAGCTCGAGCACCTCCGAGGGCACTCCCAGGCGCTCGACCTGATGGGGGCTCATCACGCGCAGGCCGTGCTGACGGGCGACGCTGGCGGACAGGCCCCCCTCGTCCAGGTAGCCGAGCTCGATGGCCAGCTCGCCGAAGCGACCGCGGCGACGGTCGCGCATCAGCTCGAGGACCTCCTCGACCTGAGGAGCGGTGAGCAGCTCCAGCTCGACCATGATCTCGCCGATGGGAGGTCGGCTCATGTAGGACTCCGCGGTGGGGCCGGGGGTGCGAGTGTACCGGCCCGGTTAGCACTGCGGCGATGCATCACGCCCCACTCCAGCGCCTGCGCGGCATCCTGCGCTCGTCCGGCAGCGCCCTCGTGGCCTTCTCGGGGGGCGTCGACTCGGCGCTCGTGGCGGCGGTGGCCCACCAGGAGCTCGGGGAGCGGGCGGTCGCGCTGACGGCGGACTCGGCCACCTTCCCGCCCGAGGAGCTGGCCGAGGCCCGGAACATCGCGCAGCTGGTGGGCATGCGGCACGTGCTGGTCGACAGCAAGGAGCTCGAGCGCGAGGGCTACGCCGCCAACGCCGGAGACCGCTGCTACTTCTGCAAGACCGAGCTCTTCGAGCTGGCCCGGGATCGGGCCGCCGAGCTGGGGTTGGACTGGGTGATGGACGGCACGCTGCCGGACGATCTGGGCGGCCACCGGCCGGGGCTCCAGGCCTCGGCGGAGAACCAGGTGCGCCACCCGCTCGTCGAGGCGGACATGAACAAGGCGGCGGTGCGCGCGGCGGCCCGTGAGCTGGGGCTGCCCGTCTGGGACAAGCCCAGCTTCGCCTGCCTGGGCAGCCGCTTCCCGGTGGGCACCCGGGTCACCGAGGACCGGGTGGTCAAGATCGGTCGGGTCGAGAGCCTGCTGCGCACCTTCGGGCTGCGGCAGTTCCGGGTGCGCTTCCACGAGCTCGAGGGGGCGCCGATGGTGCGCATCGAGCTCTCGCTGCCCGAGCTCGAGGTGTTGGTCCGCGAGGGCATTCGCGAGGCTGTTGTCGAGGCCTGCAAGCAGGAGGGCTTCCGGTGGGTGACGCTGGATCTCCAGGGCTACCGGACGGGCAACCTGTCCCACCGCATCTCCGAGTAGGGGACCGGGCCACGGACACGTCCTGGGTGGCCCGCAAGCGGGTCTTCCTGGAGCTGGGCCTGCTCTGGCTCGTCACGCTGCTGCTGATCCGCGGGGTCGTCGCGCTGCAGGAGGCCGCGGGCCTGCCCGACTGGGTGCTGGCCGCGGTGCCCTTCCTGTTCATCTACATGCCCGTGCTGCTCTGCAGGTGGCGGGGGGTGGACAGCTACGGCTACCGCCTGGCGGTGCCGGCGTTCCGGAACGTTCGGGCCTGGGCAGACGCCCTGGGCCTGGGGCTCAAGTGGATGCTGATCATCCTGGTGCCCTGGCTGGCCGCCTACCACCTGTGGCAGACCCAGGTCTTCGGCCTGGAGCCGGACTGGACGCGCTGGCCCGAGGAGCTGGGCACGCTGGTGCTCTACCAGGTCTTCTTCGTGGCCATCCCGGAGGAGTTCTTCTACCGGGGCTACATGCAGACCCGGCTCAATGAGGTCTTCGACCGCCGCTTCCTGCTCTTCGGCATCCCCTGGGGCCAGGCCCTGCTGATCACGAGCCTGTTCTTCGCCTTCGGCCACAGCGTGGTCGTGCTGCGGTGGTGGCACTTCGCGATCTTCTTCCCGAGCCTGCTCTTCGGGCTGCTGCGCGAGCGCACCGGCGGCGTGCTGGCCGGCGCCTTCTTCCACGCGCTCTGCAACATCGTCGTAGTCAGCCTGGACACCGTCTACGGGATCCTGAGCCCCTCCAGCGGCTAGCCGTCCTCGGGCCCCGCGAACCACAGGCTGCTGCGCACCGGCACGGCCACCTCGCCCCCCGGGGGGCTGAAACGCAGGCGCTTGAGGGCCTTGGTCATGCAGGCCTCGAGCGCCTTGTCGGTCCCGGTCAGCTCGACGAAGCGCACCTGCTGGACGCTGCCGTCGATCCACACGTCGACCTCCAGCGTCAGCTCGACGCGCTGGGGTCCGAGCCCCTCTTGCACGCAGGCGTGAAGCGCCGGGTAGGCGGTCTTCAAGACGGCCTGCGCCTCGCTGGGTGGGATCCTCCGCGCCTGCGCGGCGGAGCCCCCGCCGAGGGCCTGGAGGCTGCCGCCCGGGGCCACATCGGCGGGTCGCAGGTCACCGCCGGCCGTGCGGTCGAGGCTCTGAAGAGAGCCGGAGGCGTCCGACGAGGCGGGCTCCAGGCTCGTCGCCACGGGCTCGCCCGGCTCCACCTGACGACCGCCCCAGCTGGGCGCCTCGTCGGCCAGAGCCGGGGTTCCAAGTGCCAGGAGGAGACCCATCATGGGCGGAGTATAGGCGCGGAGCTAGCTCGCTGCCTTCTTCCGGGCGGCCTTGGGCTTCGCGGCCCGGGGCTTGGCCGGCGGCCTGGCGGCCTGCTCCTTGAGCGCGCTGTTCTCGGCCTGCAGCTGCTCGAAACGGACCTCCAGGGCGGCCAGCCGCTCCTCGAGTCCCTTGTGGGCCTTGGAGGAGCTGGTGGCCTTGGCGCGGAAGCCGTTGACCACGTTGCGGAGCTCCTGGTAGTCGGTGCGCGTCGGCACCTGCCGCTCGTTGAGGACCTCCATCACGACGTCCTGCAGGAGCTGTCGGGCGAAGGGGAGGACGGCGTCGGAGACGGCCGCGTAGACGAAGTCTCGGGTGCTGCTCACGATGCGCTCCTTTGGAACCTGCGGGGGGCGGGCGGTGTCCCAGCCTAACGTGTCGTCCCGTCTTGCCGATGGGAGGGCCACGGTGCTACCGTCCCGCACGACTTGTCAGACGCGGGTGAGGCACCTCTCCGCGGAGGATCCATGGCTGAAGGCAGCTGCCCATTCTGCAGCGGGAACGTAGACCCCGACCTGATTGTGTTCGGGGGCCCCTGCCCGCACTGCTTCAACGCGATCCCTGGCGAGGACGCCGCCACCGATCCGGGCGCGGCCGCTCAGGCCCGCGAGGTCGAGGCGCAGAAGGTCGCCGAGAAGAAGCAGAGCACCCAGATGGGTCTGATCGTCGGCCTGATCGTCATGGTCGGCGTCGGCGTCGGCGGCATCGCCTACAAGATGCACATGGACGAGGAGGCCCGCAAGCAGGCCATCCTCAGCTTCGAGTTCGAGGAGGAGGAGATGTTCGTCATCGATCTCTCCCAGCTCCCCAACCAGGACGATCCCGACGCCCAGGCCGACGCGGTCGCCGACGCCGGCGCCGCCCAGTCGCGCAAGGTCAGCTCGGGCGGCTCCAGCAGGTCCAGCGGCGCCGAGAGCGCGCCCGATCCGTCCTGGAGCACCGATCGCTTCGCCGACGAGGGCTCGGACGGCTCCACGGACGAGGTCAAGAAGGCCGAGGTCGGGGGGCTGCCACAGCGCAAGGGCGTCAGCATCGTCGGCGGGCCCTCCACCAGCGTGTCCTCTCGGGGCGCCACGCTGTCGGATCCCGGTCAGATCCAAGAGATGGCCAAGCGCGTGATGAAGGCCAACGGCGGCCAGCTCAAGACCTGCTACGAGCAGCGCTTGAAGGTGGACGAGAACGTGCGCGGCGCCTGGACCGTGACGTTCACGATCAACACCGACGGCAGCACCAGCGGCGTCAAGGTCCAGCCCCGCAACAAGGCCGACGCCGAGCTGCAGTCCTGCATGGGCACCAAGGTCGAGAACTGGACCTTCCAGCGCATCACCGAGCCCATGGCCATCGGCAAGACCTACCGCTTCGGCTCCAGCTTCTAGCGGGACGAGAGCCCCGAGCGCCCCCAGCCCAGGCCCTGCGCGTAGGGCTCGGGCGAGCGCGGCGTGGTCAGCGGCACCTCGGTCTCGCTCGAGGGCTGCTCGACGAAGACCCAGGCCATCGCCAGCAGCAGCTCCCCGGCGGTCAGAGCCTGTGTGCCCACCTCGACGAAGCTGGGGATGCTGCCGCGCAGGAAGGGCTCCAGGCGCGCGGCGGTCTCGCGGACCTCGCCCGCGGTGACCGGGCCCGCTCGGCTGCTGCTCGCGTCCTCGACCGGGGGACCCAGGCCGTGCAACAGCACCTGCTCGAGGGGTCGCTCGGGCGACTCGGCGTTGGCCTGGACCAGACCCAGGTAGGCCTCGGTGAGGGTGAGGGCCCCAGGCAGCTCCCGGGGCAGCTGCGTGGGGGCCTCGAGCAAGGCGTGGGCGGCCAGGCGCAGCTCGGCGGCGTCGACCGGGCGCAGGCCCTCGGGGCGCTCGGACTCGGGGCTGCGCCGGGTCGGCAGGCGAGGCTCGAGCTCGCGCGGGGTCTGGACCAGGGCGCCGGCGGGCAGGGCCACCTGGTCCAGCCACTCCAAGAGCAGCTGCTGCTCGGCCTCGTCGAGCTCCTCGGCCTGCAGCGGCAGCCGCAACGCCAGCTCGAGCTGCATCGGCACGGCCTGCAGGCGAGCGCTGAGCTCGTCCATCTGGGCGTGGTGCAGCTGGGTCAGCGGCTCCTGGCAGAGGCGGCTGGTGGGGAGCACCAGGGTGCGACCGTGGCTGCCGTCCAGGGCGGGGGCGAGGTGGGCGCGGCCGACGCCCTCGACCAGGACGGTGTCCAGCCTCAGCTGGTTGGCGGCCGCCTCGCCCACGCGGGGGATGCTGGTCACGACGATGGTGTCCAGGTCCGCGCCCCGTGGCCCGCTTCCAGGCGCGGGACCGGCTCCGCAGCTCGGCCAGCCACGCGGCGTTGGTGGCGTCCCAGCCGTCGGTGTCCAGGCTCAGGACCAGCTCGTGGCCGCGCTCGGCGAGGCCGATGTAGGAGGCCGCGGTCCGGGGCGCCTCGAGGATCAGCGCCGCGCCCAGGCCTCGGGCCTCCAGGCCCTGGAGCAGCGGCCCCACGGCCTCGGGTGATCCGCGCAGCTCCAGCACGATCGGCACCGGCGGCAGCTCGGCGGGGCGCAGGGCGAAGTGCTCCTGGTCGGGCTCGGGGCAGGCGGCGCGGGCGAGACCGACCAGCAGCAGGATCACGGCAGCTCCCGGGTCATCAGCAGGGCGTCCTCGCCGTCGTCGTAGTAGCGCTTGCGCAGCCCCACGCGCACGAAGCCCATTCCCTCGTACAGCGCGACGGCCGGCAGGTTGTTGGCCCGCACCTCGAGCAGGGCAGGGTGCTCCTCGGCGAGCAGGCGCTGAACCAGGGCCCGGCCCAGGCCCTGGCGGCGGGACCCCGGCAGCACGCAGACGTCCAGGATGTGCAGCTCGTCGGCCACCACCCAGGCGATGGCGTGGCCCAGGATCCGACCGCCGTCCTCGGCCACCCAGACCCGCGAGCCCGGGCGGGAGAGCTCCTCGGCCAGCTGCTCGCGGGACCAGCCCTCGGCCATGCCGGCGGCCTCGACGCGCTGCATGGCGTCCAGATCCTCGACGGTGGCGGGGCGACATCTCACCGCGCTGTTGTACCCGGTTAAGCTCCGGCGGTCTTTCGGTCCGCCCAGCGCGGAGCTACCACCGAAGGGCTCGGGCGAGGGCATGGTCGAGGTCAGCAAGGTCACCAAGCGCTACGCGGACTTCATCGCGGTGCAGGACCTCGACTTCACCGTCGAGAAGGGTCAGGTCCTGGGCTTCATCGGCCCCAACGGCGCGGGCAAGACCACCACGATGCGCATCCTCACGGGCTTCCTGCCCGCGACCGAGGGCAGCGCGCGCGTGGCCGGCTTTGACGTCTTCGATGACCCGGACGAGGTCAAGCGTCGGGTCGGCTACCTGCCCGAGACGCCCCCGCTCTACAACGAGCTGACGGTGGGCGACTACCTGCGCTTCTGCGCGGAGCTG
>CALGIB010000740.1 GCA_937915955.1 uncultured Pseudomonadota bacterium | reverse complement strand
CGCGGGCATCCTGGCCGGGCGCTTGCCCCCCAGCCCGGGCGCGCTAACCGGGGTGGGGGGCGCGCTGCGCCGAGGCGAGGCCCTACTGGAGGCCTCGTAGCGCCACGCCCCACTCGACCGCGTGCGGGCCGCTGCGGTCCAGGGGCTCGATCTCCGCGGCCTGATCGGGGCAGGTCTCTCCCGGCTGGACCAGGAGCCACAGCCGCTCCAGGCGCAGCGGAGGCTGGATGGTCACGCCGGCGATCGCCTCGACGTCGCGCTGCGGGAAGACCGCGTAGCGTTCGCTGACCGGCAGCTCGTCGCGCCAGGCCACCAGGTAGTCCTGGACCTCGCGCTGGGTGAAGCCGTAGGCCTGCAGCAGCTCGAGCATGCCCTGCAGATCGTCCACGCAGAAGCCAGCCTGGTCCTGCAGCTCACCGCGCTGCCAGGGCAGCAGCGTGATCTCGTAGAACAGGAAGGCGGAGGGGTGGGCGCCCGGCGCCGCCGGCGTCCAGGTCCCGTCGGTGTGGGCGGTGCCCAGCCAGCGGTCCTCGTAGGGGGGCGCGCTGGCGAGCACGCGGGCCTGCGGGTCCAGGTCCAGCGTCACCGTCGTGGGCGTGTCGACCTCGGGGTAGAGGTACAGGTTGGGCTTGTCCACCGTGTCGCAGTCGACGAACTCCAGGTCCTGCTCGAGCTCCTCGCAGGCCTGGACCGTCACCTCGACGTCGGAGGTGTAGCAGCCTTGGTCGTCGTAGGCCGTCAGGGTGTGGGACAGCCCGCCCTCGAGGTTCAGCTCGAAGCCGCCCGAGGCGGTGGACGAGGCGGTCCACATCGAGGCGCTGTCGCCCTCGGGGTAGACCGCCACGGTGGCCTCGGTGGGCTGGCCGTCGAAGCCCAGGACCTGCCCGGTCACGAAGCCCTGGGTGCTGCCGCACTGGGCGGCGCTGTCGCTGTCCTTGGGGTCCTTGTCGCCGCAGCCCAGCAGCAGCAGTGTCACGATCATGGTCCGGTCTCCTCGCCCTGCACCCGAAGGACTAGCACGTAAGGCGGGGGCTCCGAGCGACGTTATGACCGCGCCATGAGCCTGATCTCCCTGATCCTGACGAGCTCCACCGCGCTCGCCGCCGACTGCCAGCCCACCAGCGCGCTGGCGCTGCAGCGCCTCCTCGACGGGGCGCTGGACGCCTACGAGGCGCGCGACAAGGACGGCTACCTCGAGCGCATGGACGCCGCCGAGGCCGCCCTGCCCTGCCTGACCGAGCCGGTGACCGCGGGCCTGGCCGCCAGCGTGCATCGAGGCATGGGCCTGCAGGCCTTCCTGGTCCGCGACCAGCAGGCCGCCGAGCTGTCCTTCGCGGCCGCCCGCTCTCTGCAGCCCGCCTACAGCTTCCCCTCGACCCTTGTCCCCGCACACCACCCCGTGCTCGAGATGTACCTGGCCCTGGACCCTGCCAGCGGCAGCCAGGTCGTCCTGGTGCCGCCCAGCCGGGGCCAGCTGCTGCTGGACGGCCACCACGGCGGCGAGCGCTCCAGCGCCTTCCCCCAGATCGTGCAGTACCTGAGCGGTCAGGGCGAGGTGGTGTGGACCGCCTACGTGCAGCCCGACCAGGCCCCGCCCGACTACCCCGTGGGCAGCTACGACGCCGGCTTGCCCGAGCTGCTCGATGCGCAGCCGCACGAGGACCGCCAGGTGTGGCTCTACGTCGAGGCCGACGTCGGCATCGCCAAGGGCGGCCTGGACCGGATCGCGGACGAGCGGGTCAAGGTGGACGAGGACGGCGCGGTGGTCGGGCGCAGCTACGTCGACGGGCTGAGCACGCGGCAGAGCGCCCGAGGCGGACTGGCCCTGGGCATGCGGCTCGGCAGGGTCGTGGACCTGGGCGTTCGCGGCGACGCGTACGTGGCCAGCCAGCAGTGGACCACGGGCTGGACCCTGGCCGACGGGAGCTCGGACCTGCGCACGATGGAGCCCCGCCCCAGCTGGGTGCTGCAGGTCGAGCCGCGCATGCGCCTGACCTTCAACGCCACCGATCTGGCGGGCTTCTACTGGCTCACCGGGGCCGGGCTCACCTACCTGCCGGCCGTGGACGGGATCGAGGCGGCGCCCTACGGCTTCTCCTCCCGCCCCGCTCGGACCATCTTCGGGGTGACGGTGGGCGCGGGCGCGATGTGGCACCTGTCCGAGAAGACCAGCCTGTTCGTCGAGATCCCCTGGACGCTCTACCTGCTGGGGCACCAGGTGCAGGCTAGCGAGGACAGCTCGGTCTACCCGGGGCCCAGCTCGATCAGCTCGACCACGAACTGGATCTACAGCGGCACGCTGGGCCTTCAGAGGAGGTTCTGATCACTCGCTGAAGACGGGGCTGCCCCAGGCGCGCTCGCGCTGGATGTGGTCCAGCGGCTCGTCGC
>CALGIB010000739.1 GCA_937915955.1 uncultured Pseudomonadota bacterium | reverse complement strand
CGTTCTTCGCGGCCCCCACGTGGACAAGAAGTCCCGCGAGCAGTTCGAGCGTCGGACCCACCATCGCCTCCTCGACATCCTCGAGCCCACTCAGCAGACCGTCGATGCGCTCATGAAGCTCGACCTGTCGGCTGGTGTGCACGTCGAGATCAAGCTGTCCTAGGACGCAGGAGCGTTCGGAGACCACCATGCCTACCGTCGACGTCTACAACACCGATCGCAAGCAGATCGGGACGCTCGATCTCGACACCGCCGTTTTCGGCGCCGAGGTCAAGGAGCACCTGTTCTACACGGTCGTTCGCCAGCAGATGGCCAACCGCCGTCAGGGCTCGCACAAGACCAAGGGTCGCTCCGAGATCTCGGGCGGCGGCCGCAAGCCCTTCAAGCAGAAGGGTACGGGCCGGGCCCGCCAGGGCACCAGCCGCGCTCCCCACATGCGTGGCGGTGGTGTGGTGTTCGGGCCGGTGGTCCGGGACCACGGCTTCGCCGTACCCAAGAAGGTCCGGAGGGCTGCGCTCTGCTCGGCCCTGTCGCGGCGGGTCGAGGAGTCGGCCTTCACCGTCTTCGACGCCTTCGAGCTGGCCGAGGCGAAGACCAAGGGCTTCAAGGCCATCATGGACCGCTTCGAGTGGGACGAGCTCCTGCTGATCGTCCCCGAGAAGGACGAGACCGTGATGCGCTCCGCCCGGAACCTTCCCAACGTGAAGGTGCTCCCGGTGGCCGGTCTGAACGTCTACGACATCCTGGACCACAAGAACGTCGCGGCCACCTCGGCTGCGATCGCCGGCATCATCGCCCGGCTCGGAAGCTGATTCATGTCTCAGATTCACGACATCCTGCTCAGCCCCATCGTGACCGAGAAGTCCGCGCTCGCTGAGGCGGACAACACCTACGTGTTCAAGGTGGGCATCAAGAGCAACAAGCTCGAGATCAAGGACGCCGTCGAGCGCTTCTTCGGCGTTCGCGTTGCCATGGTCAGGACGCTCATCGTGCGCGGCAAGACCAAGCGCTTTGGTCGTCACTACGGTCGTCGCTCCGACTGGAAGAAGGCCTACGTGACCCTTCACGACGGCGACACCATCAACTTCTACGCCGAGGAAGGCGAGGCTTAGGCCTCGGGCTTCCCAAGGACGCTGATCGATGGGCATCAAGAAGTTCAACCCGACCTCGGCAGGCCGCCGCTTCATGAGCGTGTCGGACTTTGCTGAAGTCACCACCAACAAGCCCGAGCGCTCCCTGCTCGCTCCGCTCAAGAAGTCGGGTGGTCGCAACAACCGCGGTCGGCTCACTGCCCGTCACAGGGGCGGTGGCCACAAGCGGCGCTACCGCATCATCGACTTCAAGCGGGACAAGATGGGTGTCCCCGGCAAGGTGGCGACGGTCGAGTACGACCCGAACCGCAGCTCCCGCATCGCGCTGATCCACTTTGTGGACGGCGAGAAGCGGTACATCCTGCACCCGTTGAACCTCAAGGTCGGCGACCAGGTCGTCACCTCGGACCAGGCGGACATCAAGCCCGGAAACGCGATGCATCTCTTCGCGGTTCCGCTGGGTACGTGGGTCCATAATGTGGAGCTCTACCCGGGCCGAGGCGGTCAGATGTGCCGGTCCGCCGGCAGCTACGCGCAGGTGATGGCGAAGGAGGGCACCATTGTCCTGCTCCGTCTGCCCAGCGGCGAGCTCCGGCAGGTGAACCATCGCTGCATCGCGACGCTGGGGCAGGTCGGCAACCTCGAGCACGAGAACGCGAAGATCGGCAAGGCCGGTCGTAGCCGATGGCTTGGTCGTCGCCCCCACGTCCGTGGCTCGGCCATGAACCCGATTGACCACCCCCACGGTGGTGGTGAGGGTCGCACGACGGGTGGTCGTCACCCCGTCACTCCCTGGGGCAAGCCGACCAAGGGCGCCAAGACGCGCCGGAAGAAGAAGCCCAGCAACGCCTTCATCGTCAAGCGACGCAACATCAAGTAGGAGCCCTACGTGGCACGTTCCATCAAGAAGGGCCCCTGGGTCGACCAGCACCTGCTGAAGCGCGTCTCGAAGGCTCGCGATAGCGGCCAGAACGCTCCGGTCATCAAGACCTGGAGCCGCCGGTCCACCATCCTCCCCGACTTCATCGGCCTCACCTTCGCCGTGCACAACGGCAAGAAGTTCATCCCCGTCTACGTGACGGAGAACATGATCGGCCACAAGCTGGGTGAGTTCGCCCCCACCCGCACCTTCTATGGGCACGCCTCGGACAAGAAGTCCAAGGTCCGCCGGTAACAGGCAGGAAACGTCATGCAGTCCAAGGCCAGCCTGCGGTTCGCGCGGGTGTCCCCTCAGAAGGCGCGCCTCGTCGCGGACCTCGTCCGCGGCAACGACGTGGATGAGGCGCTCGAGAAGCTTGCTTTCACCAGCAAGAAGACCGCGCCCTTGATCAAGAAGCTCATCGAGAGCGCTATGGCCAACGCCGAGCATCTCGCCGGGCAGAACAACCGCACGATCGACATCGACTCGCTCTACGTGTCGAAGATCTGGGTGGATGCGGGCGCTCGTCTGCGTCGCTTCCGCCCCAGGGCCCAGGGACGGGCGACCCCCATCCTCA
>CALGIB010000738.1 GCA_937915955.1 uncultured Pseudomonadota bacterium | reverse complement strand
AGCCCACGCCGCCGTCGTAGCTGGCGCTGCCGAAGTCCAGGTCCTCGTGCACGACGACCACCTCGTCCCGCGACTCGAGGAACCAGACCTGCACCTGCCCCTCGCCCGAGGCCGAGCCGGGCTGGATGCCCTGCCAGTCCAGCACGAACATGCGCGAGGGGTAGCGCCCCAGCGTGGCCGCGCGGACCGTCGCACCGGACAGATCGTCCCAATAGGCCGCCACGCCCGACCAGCTCCCGCCCGCCGGGCAGGTGGCGTCGGTCGGCGCCTGGCCGCCGGCGAAGAAGGCCGTGCCGTTGTCGCCGACGTAGAGCTCGGTCTCGCTGCTGCCGTACCAGCTCACGGTGAAGGGCAGCTCGACCAAGCCGGTGTCCTCGTCCCCCAGGCCCAGGTCGGTGCCCTCGGCGTCGATGTCCAGAGCCACGTGCGGCGGTCCCCCGGCCTCGCTCGAGTCGACGTACTCGACGCCGTAGCTGTCGGGGCCACCCGTGGCGCCCCACACAGCGCTGCCCAGCACCGTCAACGCGAGGCTGGGCAGCGTCAGTGGGAGGAGGCGGCGCACCCCCTCAGGATAGCGGTCCCGAGACCGATCTCTCAGCGCGGTCGAGCGTGGCAGGCGTTGGCCACCGCCTGGCTGCCCTGGGTGAGCCGCGCGGTCTTGAACAGATCGACGGTCAGCTCCTCACTCCGGACCAGGATGTCGGCCCGCCCGCCTTCGTCGACCAGGTCCACGCGGACGCTGCTGGGCCCGAGCTGCAGCGTCATGCGGTCGTAGGCGCCGACGCTGCCCTTGCTGCGACCGTTGACGTAGACCGTCAGGGCGCGCGAGCTGTTGTTGTCGATCACGACCAGGCCGAGCTCCGGCGGCTTCACGACCGTGGTCGTCGTGCGGTCCGGCTGGACCCTCAGATCGACGCGCTCCAGCAGCTCACCGCTGGTGCGGCGGATGGCCACGTCCCAGTCGCGGACGGGCACGCCGGTGAAGATGGTCTCCTGCCGGGCCTCGACGCGCCGGGTGCGGCCATCCTCGAGCTCGACCAGGACCGCCATGGGCAGCGGGTTCACCACGCGGATGCTGCCGTAGCGTGCCTGCTCGGGGCGCTGGTGTGAGCTGTGGCCGTGCTCGCTGCCGTGGCTGTGGGACGAGCTGTGAGCGAACGCGTCGCTCGAGAGGGTCAGACCCGCGAGGACGGTCGCGAGGGTGATGAGGCGCTTCATGTCGGGCTCCCTGGCGTTGGGTCTGCGCGCTCCGACGGGACGCCCTCGGGTTCATTCGCGGCCGTGACAAACAGGGACATCGTGGAGCCCTCGGTTAGACCCGCGACCATGGCCGAGGCCAAGGACATCCGCCGAAACACCCTCGTGGTGGGCGCGGCCAACGTGCTGGCGCGGATGACCGGGCTGGTGCGCGAGATCGCGTTCGCCGCGGCCTTCGGAGCCGGCCTGCAGGCCGACTCGTTCAACGCCGCCTTCCGCATCGGCTCGCTGTTCCGCGAGCTCTTCGCCGAGGGCGCGCTCTCCAACGCCTTCGTGCCGCTCTACGCGAAGATCGCCGAAGAGGAAGGGCGAGCGGGCGCGTTCCGGCTGGCCAACGCCTTCCTGGGCGTGCTGCTGGCCGTCGTCGGCGGCGTGACCGTGCTGACCTTCGCGCTCGCCGAGCCGCTCGTACACCTGATCGCCAGCGGCTACGCGGGCGTGCCGGGCAAGGTCGAGCTCACCGCCACGCTGACCCGGGTCCTGGCGCCCTTCGTCGCCACCGTCTCGGTGGCCTCGGTCTTCATGGGCATCCTGAATGTGCGCGGCCGCTTCTTCGTGCCCGCCGCCGCGCCCATGATCTTCAACGTGCTGGTCATCGGGGCCTGCGCGGGCTCCTCGCGCTTCGGCCAGGCCACCGGCTTCGACCCGGTCATGCTGGTCGCGATGGCCGCGCTGCTGGGCGGCCTTTGCCAGGCGCTGATCCAGATCCCGGGCCTGCGCAAAGAGGGCTTCCACTTCGCCCTGACCTTCGGCAGGCACCCGGCGCTGCGGCGCCTGCTGGCCTTCATCGGGCCGGCGGTCATCGCGATCAGCGTGACCCAGATCCACCTGCTGATCGAGACCCAGCTGGCCTCGCGCGAGGGCGACGGGCCCGTCAGCTGGCTGCTCTACAGCTTCCGCGTGGCGCACCTGCCGTTCTCGATCGTCTCGGGAGCGGTCGGCGTCGCCGCGCTGGCCGGCCTCAGCGTCTACGCGGCCCAGGCGGACTGGGCCGGCTTCAAGCGCAGCCTGGCGAGCGCGCTCAACCTGAACAGCTTCCTGATGATCCCCGCGGCCGTCGGCATCTTCCTGCTCGCCGAGCCGGTGGTCTCGCTCTTCTACGAGCGCGGCGCCTTCACCCCCGAGGACACGCTGGCGACCTCGGCCTTGCTGAAGATGTACTGCCTGGGCCTGCTGAGCATCGGCGCCCAGCGGATCCTGGTCCCGGTCTTCTACACCCTGCAGGACCCCCGCACGCCGATGTGGGTGGGTCTGGCCACGGTCGTCCTGAAGCTGCCCCTGGCGCTGGGCCTGATGGCTGTGGTCTCGCTGCAGGGGCTGCCCCTCTCGCACGCGATCCTGGCCAGCATCGAGGTGCTCTTCCTCCTCTGGCTCATCCAGCGCCGCGTGCCGGGGCTGTGGCGGCTGCTGCTCGGCTTCCACGGCAAGGTGCTGGTGGCCTCGGCGCTCATGGGCGCCCTGGTCATCGGCCTCGGTCAGCTGCTCGAGGGCTCCTGGCTGGTGCTCGCCGCGGTCCCGACGGGCGCCCTCGGCTACTTCGCCGCCGCAGATCTGATGGGCCTGCGCGAGGGCCGTGAGCTGGTCCGCCGCGTCCTCCAGCGGGGCCCCAAAGGGCTGC
>CALGIB010000737.1 GCA_937915955.1 uncultured Pseudomonadota bacterium | reverse complement strand
GCGGGCAGTTCGTGGCCCAGGGCCGGCAGGTCGTCGAGCTCACCAACAGCGACGGCGTGGTCACCGCCAGCGAAGCGAACGTCCGCCCCGGCAACAGCCTGGACATGCTCGCCGGTGTCGAGGTGCACACCTTCCACAACGACGTCACCGACGCCGACTTCGCCTTCGACTTCCGGCTCGGCTACGGCTACCGCTCCTGGCGCGAGGTGCCCTCGGGGACCTGGCTACCCAGCGTGCTCGGCAGCACCGAGGGCAGCCTGGTCACCGGCGACGAGCACAGCTGGATCAGCGGCGGCATGGGCCTGAGCTGGCAGATGTTCCAGTACGCGCGCGTCGACGTGGGCGCGGACGTGGCCTACACGATGCCCTACCGGGTCGAGCACCCCTACCCGGTGATGACCGGCGCGGACAACCTGCGCGTGACCGGCGGGGCCGAGCTGACCTTCCTGGTCCGGACGCCGAAGCAGGCGGAGTAGCCCTCCTGCTGTTCGTGGTCGCCACCCCCATCGGGAACCTGGAAGAGGTCTCCCCCCGAGTCCGCCGCGTCCTGGGCGAGGCCAGCGTGATCGCGGCCGAGGACACCCGCGTGACCCGCAAGCTGCTGGGCGCGCTGGGCATCCCCTGCCCCGAGCTGTTCAGCTACCGGGGCCACGACGAGGCCCAGCGCGCCGAGCGCCTGCTGGACCGCGTGGCCGCCGAGAGCGTGGTCCTGGTGAGCGACGCCGGCACCCCCGCCGTCAGCGATCCCGGTCAGCAGCTGGTGCGGCTCTGCCTCAAGCAGGGGCTGCCGGTGCAGATCGTCTCGGGGCCCAGCGCCGTGGCCGCGGCGGTCTCGGGCTCGGGGCTCGCTCCGGTGCCCTTCCAGTTCCTGGGCTTCCCACCCCGAAAGGCGGGGCCGCTGCGGCAGTGGCTGCGCCGCTTCGGCTCCTACCCGGGAAGCCTGGTCCTGTTCGAGGCCCCCGTGCGGACGCTGGCGACGGTGCGCGCGCTGGCCGAGGTCTTCCCGGACCGCGAGGTCACGATGTGCCGGGAGCTGACCAAGCTCCACGAGGAGCTGCTGCTGCTGCCCGTGGCCGACCTGCTCGCCGACCTGCAGGCCCGTGAGCGCATCCGAGGCGAGGTCGTGCTGGTGGTGGGCCCGGGAGAGGCCCCCGCGGACGAGGGAAAGGCGGCCGCGGAGCTCGGCAACCTCAAGCAGATCGCCGCGGCGCTAGCCGAGCGCTGGGGCTGCACGAAGCGCGAGGCCTACCAGCGGCTGCTCGCGCTCGAGTGAGCAGGCCCTGGGTCAGTCGGGGTCGTCGAAGAGGTGCACGCGGAAGCTGCCCGGCTCGCCGTGCACCAGGGCCACCATCAGGCAGGCCTCGAGCACGAGGTCCTGGTAGTCCTGCAGGTAGGCCTCGGCCGCGCGCCGGACCCGCAGCAGCTTTCGGCCATCGACGCACTCCAGCCCGACCGGGTCGTCGGTCTGGCGCAGCTTCACCTCGACGAAGCGGAGGCGTCCGTCCTGCTGCACGACGAGATCCAGCTCGCCACCGGCGCCACGCCAGTTGCGAGCCAGCACCTGCCAGCCCTGCTCAGCGAGAAACAGCGCGACGGCCTGCTCGGCCGCGGCGCCCGTGGTGAGCGCGAGGCGCCCGCCCACGCTCGATCAGGAGCTCTTTTCGGCCTGACGACGCTTCTTGCGGTCCTTGCGGCGGCGCTTCTTCCCGTCGTCCTGCGCGTTGGCAGCGGACTGGAAGTCCTTCATCTCGACCAGGCGGGCCTTCTTGCCGCGCAGATCGCGGAGGTAGTAGAGCTTGGCCCGACGTACCCGGTGGCGGCTCTTGACCTCGATCTTCGCGACGACGGGCGCGTTGAGCGGGAAGATGCGCTCCACGCCGACGCCGTTGCTGATCTTGCGAACGGTGATGGACTCGCGGGGCCCGCCGTGCTTGCGGGCGATGACCGTGCCCTCGAAGACCTGGATCCGCTCCTTGCTGCCTTCCTTGATGGTGACGTGCACGCGCACGGTGTCACCGATGTGGATGGTGTCGGGGGACTTGGGGTCGGCGAGCAGGGTCTGCTCGACCTGGGAGAGGTTCATCAAAGGCTCCTTGGCCACAGCGGCCCGCCATGCGGGGGCCCTCGATGCGGCGACGGCCGCGTTTAACGCAGCGGTGAAGAGGGGTCAACCGAGCTCGTTCTCGGCCGCGAGGAGATCAGGGCGCTGCGACCGGGTCCGCTCCAGCGCCTGCTCGCGACGCCAGGCCTCTATCCTGGCGTGGTGGCCGGACAGCAGGATCTCGGGCACTTCGTGACCTTCGTAGATCCGGGGCCGCGTGTACTGCGGATACTCGAGGGTCTCGCCGCTGAAGCTCTCGTCCCGGGCCGAGGCCTCGTTGCCCAGCACGCCGGGCAGCAGGCGGGCCACAGCGTCCACGACGACCAGGGCCGCCAGCTCTCCGCCAGTGAGCACGTAGTCGCCGATGCTCAGCTCCCCGTCGATGTAGTTCTCGATGCGCGCGTCCACGCCCTCGTAGTGGCCGCAGACCAGGATCAGGTGAGGCAGCGCCGCCAGCTCCTGGGCCAGCGCTTGATCCAGGCGTCGGCCCCCG
>CALGIB010000736.1 GCA_937915955.1 uncultured Pseudomonadota bacterium | reverse complement strand
ACTCGGCCGAACACGCGCTCAGCCGGACTCGCCGAGGCTGTCCGGGTCGACGCCGCGCGCGATCATCAGGGCTCGCATGCGCTGGTTCGCCGCGCACTCGCGCTGCTTCTCGATCTCGCAGACGCAGTCCTCGCCGCCCTTTCCGCCGCAGCTGCCCTTGAGCTGACGGTCCGAGAGGATGACGCCGGCGGCCATGGCGGCCATGGCGATGGCGAAGAAGCCGACGGCGAGGAGAGTGGTTGTCACAGGTATCTCCTAACCTCTGGAGGCTCGGGCCGGGGTCCGGTCACTGCGCGAACCTCCCCGTCCCCTTCTCGCTCAGCCCGCCCTCGGTGTCCCGGACGATGAGCAGCACCTCGAGCCCCAGCTCCTGGGCCAGCCGGAGGCCGTCCTCGGGCCCCAGCACGTTGATGGCCGTGGCGTAGGCGTCCGCCAGCGCGCAGCGCTCGTGCAGCACGGAGACGCTGGCCAGCCCGTGCTCGATGGGGTGACCGGTGCGAGGGTCGATGGTGTGGCTGACCCGCTCGCCACCCTCGACCACGCGGAAGTTGCGGTAGTCGCCGCTGGTCGCCAGAGCCACATCTGTGGCCGGGAGCTGGCGCCGGACCTGTCCCCGCTGACCCTCGATCGGCGCCTCGATGCCCAGCATCCAGGGGGTGCCGACGTCCTTGAGGCCCGCCACGCGGATCTCTCCGCCGACCTCGACCATGTGGTCCGGGTAGCCCTGCGCGCTCAGCGAGGCGGACACGCGGTCCACGGCGTAGCCCTTGGCGATGGCCGAGAGGTCGACGTAGACCTCGGGGTCGGCCTTGGTGGCGCTGGAGTCCCCGAGGATCAGGAGCTCCTGCCCCACGTGCAAGCGGAGGTCGTCCAGCTCCTCGTCCGTGGGCGCCCCGGGCCCCTCCGGACCAAAGCCCCAGGCGTTCACCAGCGGGCCGACCGTGACGTCGAAGGCTCCCCCGCTCTCCTCCCAGACCCGGCGCGCGAGCACCAGCACCTCGACGGTGTCCGTAGACAACGACGAGATGTCGGGCGAGGCGTTGAGCCGGCTCAGCTCCGAGTCCGGCTTCCAGGTCGACATGCGCCCGTCGACCTCGTCCAGCACCGCCTGGATGCCCAGGCTCAGGCTCGGATCGGCGTGGCCTGCGACCAGCACGCTCCAGGTCGTGCCCATGGTCTGGCCGCTGAAGCGCTGGACCAGGGGGCCCGGATCGACGACGGGGCGTCGCCAAAGCAAGGCCCCGAACACGACGAGAACGAAGACGGCAGGGACGATGAGCCGCTTGAGCGGCTTGGGCTCCTGCATCCGTCGATCAGCCGAAGTCGTCGAGCATGACGTTCTCGGGCTCGACGCCCAGGTTCAGCAGCATGTCGGTCACGCACTGGTTCATGATCGGCGGGCCGCAGAGGTAGTACTCGACCTCCTCCGGCGAGGGGTGCTTGGACAGGTACTCGTCCAGCACGACCTGGTGGATGAAGCCGGTCAGACCCTTCCAGTTGTCCTCGGGCAGCGCGTCGGACAGCGCGATGAACCACTGGAAGTTGTCGTTCTCTTCCTGGATCTCGTTGAAGTCCTCGACGTAGAAGGCCTCGCGCCAGGACCGGGCGCCGTACCAGAAGCTCACCTTGCGGTGGGTGTGGATGCGCTTGAACAGGTCGAAGATGTGCGAGCGCATCGGGGCCATGCCCGCGCCGCCGCCGATGAAGACCATCTCGTTGTCGGTCTCGCGGGCGAAGAACTCGCCGAAGGGGCCGGAGATGGTGACCTTGTCGCCCGGCTTGCGGCTGTAGATGTAGCTGCTCATCTGGCCCGGGGGGACCTTCATGAAGCCCTTGATGTTCCGGTCCCAGGGAGGCGTGGCCACGCGGACGTTGAGCATGATGACGCCCTCCTCGCCCGGGTAGTTGGCCATCGAGTAGGCCCGCGTCACGGTCTCGTCGACCTTGCTGACCAGGGTCCACATGTTGAAGTTGTCCCAGTCGGAGCGGTACTCGTCCTCGATCACCATGTCCTTGTAGTTGGCGACATGGGGCGGGGCCTCGATCTGGATGTAGCCGCCAGCCCGGAAGGGCACGCTCTCGCCCGCGGGCAGCTGCAGCAGGAACTCCTTGATGAAGGTGGCCACGCCGTCGTTCGACTTGACCGTGCACTCCCACTTGCGGACGCTGAAGATCTCGGGCTCGACCTCGATCTTGACGTCGCCCTTGAGCTTGACCTGGCAGGCCAGCCGGCAGCCCTCGCGAGCCTTTCCGCGGGAGATGAAGCCCTCCTCGGTGGGCAGCAGCGCGCCGCCGCCCTCGTGCACGTGCACGATGCAGACGCCGCAGGAGCCCATGCCGCCGCAAGCGGAGGGGATGAACACCTTCTGCTCGGCCAGGGCGTTGAGCAGGGTCGTGCCCGCCTTGGCCTTGAGCGGCTTGGAGTCGTCGTCGTTGACGATGATGGTGACGTCGGCGTCGCTGACCAGCTTGGCCTTGGCGCCCATCAAGACGGCCACGAGGGCCAGGATGATGAGCGTGAACATGGCCACGCCGAGGCCGATGAGCATGAAGTCCACGAACCCCTCCTACAGGCTGATGCCGGCGAAAGCCATGAAGCCGATGGCCATCAACCCGGTGAGGATGAAGGTGATGCCCAGGCCACGGAGACCGGGGGGCACGTCGCTGTAGCGCATCTTCTCGCGGATGGCGGCCAGGGCGACGACCGCGAGCATCCAGCCGAGCCCACTCCCGAGGCCGTAGACCGTGGACTCCAGGCCGGAGTAGTCACGCTCGACCATGAACAGCGAGGCGCCGAGGATGGCGCAGTTCACGGCGATGAGCGGCAGGAACACACCAAGCTGCGAGTAGAGAGCGGGCATGTACTTGTCGAGCGCCATCTCGACGATCTGGACCATGGCGGCGATGGTGCCGATGAAGCTCAGGAAGGTCAGGAAGGACAGGTCGACCGACGCGAGGGACTCGACGCCGGTCCAGGACAGGGCGCCCTCGGCGAGCAGGAACTCGTAGATGAACCAGTTCATCGGGCAGGTGATGCTTAAGACGAAGATGACCGCCATGCCCAGCCCGATGGCGGTGTCGACCTTCTTGCTCACCGCGAGGAAGGAGCACATGCCCAGGAAGAAGGCCAGGGCCATGTTCTCGATGAAGGTGGCCTTGACGAAAAGGCTCAGGAGAGATTCGAGCATCACTCTGCCTCCACCTGGTCGGGCTTCCAGGTCCGCACACCCCAGATGAAGAAGCCGATGAGGAAGAAGGCCCCGGGGGCCAGGACCATCAGGCCGTTCGGCGTGTACCAGCCGCCCTCGGTGGCCAGCGGCAGGAGCTCGAAGCCCAGCAGCTTCCCGCTGCCGAGGAGCTCGCGAAAGACCGCGACCACGATGAGCACCAGGCTGTAGCCCAGGCCGTTCCCGACCGCGTCGTAGGCGCTCAGCAGCGGCGGGTTCTGCATGGCGTAGGCCTCGGCGCGGCCCATCACGATGCAGTTCGTGATGATGAGGCCGACGAAGACCGACAGCTGCTT
>CALGIB010000735.1 GCA_937915955.1 uncultured Pseudomonadota bacterium | reverse complement strand
CCCGCTGGGCCTGGTCCAGCTCCGCCAGGAGGACGGCTACTGGTACGAGCTCGAGGTCCAGGACTGCCAGGGCTGCGGCCCCCTGAGCTTCCAGGCCACCGACCTGGGTCAGGCCTGCGTGCCGGAGCTCGGCGCGCTGCTGGCCAAGCAGGGGGACCTGTGATCGCGCTGTGGCTGGCCTGCGCGAGCGATCCCGGGGTGAGCGACTCCCCGGTCCCGGAGACCTACGTCGAGCTGCCCGCGCCGCGCCTGCTGCGCCGGATGAGCCTGGACCTGAGGGGCGTGCTGCCCACCGTCGAGGAGCTGGACCGAGTCGAGGCCGACCCCGATGCGCTGGGGGAGCTGCGGGACGCCTACCTGGCGGACCCCCGCTTCGAGGAGCGCCTGGTGGATCTGCTGGCCGAGCGCTGGCTGACCCGCGTGGACGAGTTCCTCATCGGCCACAACGAGTACCCCGAGCTGGCCACGGCGAGGGAGAACGAGTTCCCCCACCAGCAGGCCGTCGGCGAGGAGCCCCTGCGCCTGATGGCCCGGGTGGTGGTCGAGGACAGGCCCTGGACCGAGGTCGTCACCACCGACCAGACGATGGCCAACGAGCTGCTGGCCAGCATCTGGCCGCTGGAGCGGGAGCCGGGCGAGGGCTGGCAGCCGGCGCGCTACACCGACGGTCGCCCCGCCGTGGGCGTGCTGGCCAGCAACGGCCTGTGGTGGCGCTACTACACGACCGTCAGCAACTACAACCGCGGGCGTGTCGCCGCGATCAGCGAGCTGCTGGTGTGCACCGACTTCCTGAGCCGCCCGGTCAGCCTCGCCCAGGGCCCGGCCATCACCGACACCGAGGCCCTGGCCGACGCCCTGCGCGACGATCCCTACTGCCTGAGCTGCCACGCGTCGATCGACCCGGCCGCCGCTGCGCTGTTCGGCTTCTGGGTGGCCAACGAGTACAACCGGGACGAGGTCGACAACTACCACCCCGAGCGCGAGCCCCAGGGGGCCGAGCGGCTGGGGGTCGAGCCCGCCTGGTTCGGTCAGCCCCTGGCCGGGCTGCACGAGCTGGGGCCGGCCATCGCCGCCGACAGCCGGTTTGCCAGCTGCGCGGCCCGCAGCGCCGCGGAGATGCTCTGGCGTCGCGAGGCCGACGTCACGGGCCCTGACGCGGCTGTCCTGGCCCAGCTGCGAGAGGTCTACCTGGCCGGCGGCCAGCGGCTCAAGCCGGTGCTCGCCGCGGTCACCGACACCCCCGCCTACCGCGCCGGTGCCCTGGACACCGATGACCCCGGGCGGCTGGAGGCCGAGCTCACCCACCGCCTGATCGCCCCGCAGCTCTTGGACACGCTGCTCCAGGACCTGACCGGCTTCTCCTGGACGCTCCAGGGCTTCGAGCAGCTGCGCAACGACGAGTCGGGCTACCGCGTGCTCGGCGGAGGGGTCGACGGGGACTACGTCACCCGCGCCCAGAAGGTGCCGAGCTTGAGCCAGGTCGCCCTCCAGGAGCGGGTGGCCGAGGCCGCGGCAGGCCTCGCCGTGCAGCGGGATCTGGCGGGCGATGCCCAGGCGCCGGGCCTGGTCGAGGCGGGCCTGGAGGGCCCGGCGCTCGAGGCCCACCTCGCCCAGCTGCACTGGCGTCTGCTGGCCACGAGGCCCGACGCCGAGAGGCTGGACGGGCTGGTGGAGCTGTTCCTGGACGTCCGCGATCTCGAGGACGAGGAGCAGGCCTGGAAGACGCTGCTGGTGGTCCTCCTGCGGGACCCCGAGTTCGTCGGCCGATGACCAGCCGACGCCACCTCCTGCTTGGATCCGCCTCGCTGCTGGGGCTCTCTGCGCTGGGCCTGCCCCGGCTCGCGCAGGCCGGCTCGTCCAGCCAGCGCAAGTTCCTCTTCGTGACCGCCAGCGGGGGCTGGGACGTGACCTGGGCCCTGGCCCCCGAGGCCCTGTCCAGCCCCTCGATCTGGACGGACCCGTCTTCACACGTGGCGGAGATCGGTGGACTCTCTGTGGTGGACGCCGAGTCCCGGCCCAGCGTCCGGCGGCTCTTCGAGGGCTTCGGTGACCGCACCTGCGTGCTGGGTGGCTTCGAGGTGCGCAGCGTCACCCACGAGCGCTGCCGGCGCATCCTGATGACCGGCTCGACCGCCACGGATCGGGACGGGTGGTCCACGCGCCTGGGGCTGGACAGCCCCTGTGAGCTGCCGGTCGTGGTGGGCTCGGGGCCCAGCTACTCAGCGAACAGCGGCTCGATCGTCGCTCGCCTGGGCAGGGACGGGCAGCTGGCGCGGCTGCTCGACGGCAGCGCTCTGGAGCGCTCGGACACGCCGGCCTCTCCGCTGCCGCAGAGCGCCGACGAGCTCGCCGAGGCCTGGCTCGATCGGCGCGCGGCCCAGTTCGCGGCCCAGGCCCCGCCCGGCCAGGCCCAGCGCTTCGCGGACGCCAACGTGCTGGGGCGGGCGCAGATCGGCCTGCTCGAGGACCTGGGGGTCGACCTGTCGGTGGAGCCGGGCACGGGCCGGACCGGGCCCATCCTGAGCTTGATGTCCGCTGGGCTGACCCGCTGCGGCATGGTCGAGCACCTGGGGCTCTTTGACACCGGCTGGGACACCCACAGCGACATCACCCGTCAGGGCGACCACTGGGAGGCCCTGGCGCGGGACCTGCTGGAGACCTTGGAGCTGATGGCCGCCATGCCGGGAGAGCAGGGGGGCAGCCTGCTGGACGAGACCGTGGTGGTGGTGCTCTCGGAGATGGGTCGGGCGCCGGTGCTGAACCCCAGCGAGGGCAAGGATCATTGGACCTTCACCTCGGCGCTGCTGATCGGCGACGGCGTGAGGCCGGGCACGGTAGGCGCCTACGACGAGGTCCTGGTGGGGCAGCCGGTGGACCTGCAGAGCGGCCAGCCGGACAGCTCGGGCACGGCGCTGACGGCCTCGAACGTCGGCGCCACCCTGCTGCGCCTCGGCGGCGTGGACCTGAACGAGGACACGGACGCGGCGCCCATCCTGGCCGCCCTGGTCCAGGGCGAGTAAGGTCCAGATCGCACCGAACGGAGCTGTCCGTGTCCCACCTCGCTCTGCTCGTTCTCCAGATTAGCCCCGCGCGCGCGGGCACCCAGGCGCTCTACGAGGACGCCGCTCGGGAGTTCTCGGTCCCTGAAGAGCTGCTCGTGGCCTTGGCCTACGAGGCCTCGCGCTTCGACGCGGACGCTGCCAGCGCCTGGGGTGGCTACGGCCTGTACGACCTGCGAGAGGACGACGAGAGCTTCGGCCCCGGCCTCGAGCGCGTCTCGACCCTGCTGGAGGTGAGCCCGGACGAGCTGCGAGCGCGCCCGGACCTGCAGATCCGGGGTGCGGCCGCCCTGATGGCCTGGCACGGCCGCAACCTCTACGGCGAGCTCCCGCCGGTCCAGGATCTCGAGGCCTGGGCGCCCGTGGTGCGAGCCTTCAGCGGCCGCCAGGAAGGGCACCTGCAGGAGATGTTCGTCTCGGTCGTCTACGAGATCGTCCAGGACGGCGTCTACACCGACTCGGTCAAGCAGCTGCCGGTCACTGTGGACGCGGACGCGGCGGTCTTCGTCGCGCCCCCCATGGCCTCGGGCGACTACTACGGCAACTACCAGTTCGTCGCCGCCAGCAGCAGCAACTACAGCGACTACAGCCGCGACGCCTCGGACATCAGCTACGTCGTCATCCACACCGTGCAGGGCAGCTACAGCGGCTGCATCAGCTGGTTCCAGAACTCCAGCGCCAACGTCTCGGCCCACTACGTGGTCAAGAGCAGCGACGGCCAGGTCACGCAGATGGTCTGGGAGGAGGACGTCGGCTGGCACGCGGGCAACTGGAGCTACAACCTGGCCAGCGTCGGCATCGAGCACGAGGGCTACGTCGATCAGCCCGACACCTACTACACCAGCGCGATGTACGAGGGCTCGGCCGAGCTGACCGCCGACATCGTCGAGCGCAACGGCATCAGCCTGGACCGCAGCCACATCATCGCCCACTCCGAGGTCCCCAGCGCCACCCACACCGACCCGGGCTCGGGCTGGGACTGGGACCGCTACATGGACCTGATCAACGGCATCGACGAGCCCAACCCCAGCGCCGAGCTGTTGGGTGTGGTGGCGGTCGAGGACATCTACACGGGCGAGCGGCTCTCGGGCGTCACGGTCACGCTCGACCAGACGGGCGAGACCGACAAGACGGACGCCGACGGCTGGTACGTCTTCGACGGCCTGAGCGCGGGGACCTGGTCGGTGACGGTCAAGGTCGACGGCTACGAGACGGGCACGTGCAGCAAGGACATCACCACGGACTCCGGTCAGTGGTGGTGCTCCATGGCGCTGGTTCCCGGCGAGCCCGACCCCCAGGACTCCGATCCCGACCCCCAGGACGACACGGGACCGGACTTCGAGCCCGGGGACGGCATCCACGTGCCTCCGCCCGGCGCTCGGGTGGGCCTCGGCGACTCCGGCGGCTGCAGCGCCTCGCCGCTGCCCGAGGGCCAGGCGGGGCTCGTCGGGATCGGTCTGCTCGCGCTGCTCGGTCTGCGTCGTCGCTCTTGAGCCTGCTGCTCCTGCTCGCCTGCCCCAAGCCCGCCGAGGTCCCCCCGCCGGCGGCCTCGGGCTCCCACGTCGTCGCCTCGACGGGCCTCCAGTCCGGTGAGCTGATGCGCCTGCCCGAGCGAGAGCGCTTCCTCGCGGTCCTGGGCGCCGCCTCTCCGCAGGCCCAGGTCTGCTACGAGGCCGCCCTCCAGCGCGATCCGCTGCTCTACGGAGACCTCAGCGTCTGGCTCGTCCTCACCCCCGAGGGCGGGGTCGACAGCGCCGAGGTGCTCATGTCGACCCTCGGGGACGCCGCCTTCGAGGGCTGCGTGCTCGAGGTCATCGCGGGGCTGCAGTTCCCTTCGCCCAGCCGCTCGGGGCTGACCTTGCGCTACCCCTTCGTGTTCACCAGCGAGCTGACGCCGCCCGAGGTCACCCGAGCGCTGCTGATCGAGCACGGCCTGCTGGATCTTGGCGCCGAGGCCGCGGCGGCCGAGGAGGCGGCTCGGGACCCGCGCAAGCGAGGAGATCAGGGCAACCGAGGCTGGACCGAGTCCTGGTAGCCAGCGCTACAGCGCAGTCAGCACCAGCGGCAGCTCGAGGCGCTGCACGCTCTCGTCCGCCGGCACCGTCCAGGTGCGCACCCGCCGCTCCAGGCAGGGCCGCAGCGCTGAGGCGGCGCTGCCGTCCAGTCCCAGCAGCTCTACCGCGCCGTCGACCACCAGCAGCTTCATCACCAGGTGACCGCCGAGCTGGTTGTCGGTCTTGAGCGCCTGGTCGTAGCAGGTCTTCACCTGGCCTCGGTAGCGGGCCAGCGCCTGGTGGGTGGGGGTCTGGAAGTCCATGACCGGCTCGCTCGGCGCCCGCAGCTGCGTCAGGAGCAGGGCGGGCGGCGGCCGCCCCGCGCTCCTCGCGATGGGCTGGTCCTCGAGCAGGCTCTTCTGCCCTGGGTAGGTGGGCAGCTCTCTCTGGGGCGGCAGCTGCATGAGCATCTCGGCGTTCCGCGTCCTCGGATCGTCCACGCTGCTGGGGCCACGCTCGGGCACCGCGAACTGCAGCACGCCCGCGGCGATGAGCGCCACCAGCGGGGCCATCGTGAAGGCGCCAGCGAGCATGGCGGGGTCGAAGGGGGTGCCGAAGCGTTCCATCCCTGCTCCGACCCCGCGCGCGCGCTCAGGTTCCCTGGATCGGCTGACCGGACAGGCTGGCCGCCTGGCTGATCAGGCCCAGCAGCTCACGGTCTTCGCTGTCGCTCCGCCGGGCGGCGCCGCTGGCCAGGCGGAAGACCTCGCTGTAGCTCAGCTCCTGGGCGTAGGGGCTCTCGCGCAGCAGCTCGGCGAAGCTGGCCACCGCGAAGGCCATGCGGAAGCTCCGGCTGGCGTCGGTGAGCTCGAGCTCGAGCTGCTGGGCGGTGAAGACCGTGGACCACTCCTGGGCCGGCGAGTCCGGTCCGGGGCGCTTGGCGCGGATGCGCACGGTCGCCAGCTCCTCGCTGGGCGCCTGGTCCATCAGCACGACGTCGTAGAGCGCGGTGACCTGATGGCCGCGGCCCACCTCGCCCGCGTCGACCTTGTCGTCGCGGAAGTCCTCGTCGGCGATGTCCCGGTTCTCGTAGCCGATGAGCCGGTAGGCGTAGACCACGTCCGGGTTGAACTCGACCTGCAGCTTCGTGTCCTTGGCGATGGTGTGCACCATGCTGGTCAGCCGCTCGCCGAAGAGCTCGTCGCTCTCCTCGGCGCTGTCGACGTAGAAGTAGTTGCCGTCGCCCTTGTTCGCGAGCTGCTCCATCATCGTGTCCTGGTAGTTGCCCATGCCGAAGCCGATGGTGGACATCGTGATGCCCTCGTCGGCGTAGCCACGGATGGTGCTCAGGATCTCGTCGGGGGTGCTGCGGCCGATGTTGGCGTCGCCGTCGCTCAGGACGATGACGCGGTTCTCGGCGCCCTCGACGTAGGCGGCGCTGGCCACCTGGTAGGCCAGGCTCATGCCCGAGCCCATGGCCGTGCCGCCGCCGCTGCGCAGGCCGTCGATGGCCGCGTTGATCGTGTCCTTGCGGGTGCAGGGGGTGGGCTCGAGGACCACGCCGGTGCTGCCGGCGTAGGTGACCAGCGCCACGCTGTCCTCGGGGCCCAGCTCGCTGACCAGCTTCTTGAGGCTCTGCTGGGCCAGGCCCAGCTTGTTCGGGCTGCTCATCGAGCCCGAGACGTCGACCAGGAAGGTCAGGCGCGCGGGCTTGTCCGAGGCGGGCGGCTCGGCGGCCTGGACGCCCACGCGCAGGACGTGGTGGTTGGGCACGAAGGGGTTCGGAGCGGCCTCCATGTGGACCGCGAAGGGGACCTTCAGGCTGCTCGGAGCGGCGTAGTCGTAGTCGATGGCGTTGACGAACTCCTCGACCCGGACCGCGTCCGGGGGCGGGAGCTGGCCCATGTTCAGCTTGCTGCGCGTGATGCTGTAGCTGGCGGTGTCCACGTCAAGGCCGAAGGTGCTGTGGCGGTCGGACTCGGTGATGGTCATGCGGTTGACGCCGTAGTCGACGTAGCCCTCGCCGTTGGCGGTCCGCTCGCCGGGGGTGGAGACGGGGAACTCGCTGGACCGGACGCCGCCGGGGTTCGCGCCGAGCACCTGGGCCTGCCCG
>CALGIB010000734.1 GCA_937915955.1 uncultured Pseudomonadota bacterium | reverse complement strand
GTCTGTGTCCGCGTCGTGCCGGGTGTCCGCGGGGACCCGGCCCGAGCAGGCGAGCGCCAGCAGCAGTCCCCTCATCGAGGCGGCGCGGGAGGCGGAACAAGGCGAACGATCTCAGGTACTTCATCCCAGCTCTTCCAGGCCGGGAAGCCCGGACCCCAGACATGGTGGGTGCCCGAGGGGTCCGCAGCCACGCGCTTGGCGATCTCGGGCACGCTCAGCTCGGCCTGCCCCGAGGGTCCCGAGTAGTGGAGGATCACCTGGTGGGGCTGGGGCGGCGGAGGCGGCGGGCTCATGCCGGGCTGAGGCGGAGGCGGAGGCGGACCCTGGTGTCCCTGGGGCTGCTGCTGACCCATCGCCGCGCCGAGGACCTGCCCCACGCCCAGGCCCACGCCGGCGGCCGCCATGCCACCACCCAGACCCTGGTTCTGGGCGGCGTCCCGGAGCGCGTTCGCGGCCTGGAAGCGCGTGTAGCGGTCCACGTCCCCGACCATGTCCATCTCCCGGCGCTTGTTGAGCAGCTCGCGCAGGTCGTCCGGCAGGTTCAGGCCGCCGATCGAGAAGTCGGTAAGGGTGATGCCGTACTTGTCCTCGAAGACCGGGCTCATGCCATCCAGGAAGCTCTGCTTCAGCTCGTAGAAGCGCGCGTCCAGGTGATTCACGGTGATGCCCTGCTGGGCGGCCAGCGTCTTCAAGTTGGCGCGGAAGGCCTCGACCAGCTCCCGCTTGAGCTGCCCGTTGATCTCGCTGGTGGTCAGCTGTTGATCGGTGCCGACGACCTCCTCGAGGAGGCGAGCCGGGTCGGTGACCTTGTACTCGTAGCTGCCGTAGGCCCGGACCTCGATGCCGCCGTACTGCGGGTCCTCGAACAGGAAGGGCGTGCTGGTGCCCCACTTCTGGTCGCTGAAGCGGCGGGTGTTCACGAAGTACACGTCGCCCTTGTAGGGGTACTGCAGGCGGTACTTGATGGACTGGAAGAAGCTGTCCAGGGGCCTGTTGCGCGTGGACAGCTCGTAGGTCCCGGGGGCGAAGACCTCGGAGAGCTGGCCCTCGCTCACGAAGATCGCGGCCTGGCCCGGGCGGACCACCAGCTTGCCCCCGTCCATCAGCACCTGGCCGAAGACCGGCGCCCGCCAGACCAGCGTGTCCCGTGTGTCGTCCAGCCACTCGATGACCTCGAGGAACTGGGCCTTGGCGTGGTCCGTCAGGGTGTCCCAGATCGACATGCGCGCTCCGAATCGCGAACAAGTCGCGAAGAATCAGGCAGGGAAGATAGCCCGCCCCTGGTACATCCCGGCAGGCCGCGGGATTTCGGGGCCGGGCGATGGGGCCTCACGGTCCCTCGCGGCCGATCCGATTCACACCGCGTGGAAGCTCACGAAGTCACCGTCGCCCATCTCCCCCTCGGCGAGGTCGTCTGCGCCTGGGGCGCCGACACGGTCTCCGAGGTCCTGCCTCGCCTCACCGGCGTGGTCTGCCACCTGGTCGTCCTGGGCGGCGACGGGTCTCGCTGCCGCGTGTTCCGGTCCAGCCAGGTCCTGCGCGCGGACCCCGGCGAGCTGCTGGATCTGGTGCCCGGTGGCAGCGAAGCCGAGGTCATCGACGTCAGCACCAGGGCCCACTTCCTGCCACGGGCCCGCCCTCTGCTGATCCGGGAGGGCTCCGAGATCATCGGCATCCTGCTCGAGGACGCGCCCCCGGCCCGGGTCCCCGAGTGGCGCAAGCCCCGAGGCTCCACGGACGCGCGGGTGCTGGCGGCCCGGGCGCTGCGCAAGCCCATGGAGAGCTTCCGCAAGCAGGGCGTGCCCGTGGTCCTGGACCTCCGCCCCTGCCGGGTCTCCGGCCAGGGTGAGCTGCTGGAGCAGGCCATCGAGACCCTGATGGCGGCGGCGCTGAAGAACGCCAGGAAGAACACCTCGTTCTCCTGCGTGCACGTGCTGCTGGCCGAGGGAAAGTCCGGCACCTGGCTGGTGGTCGAGGACCGCAGCGGCCGCCTGCCCGCCGTCGCCGTCGACGCGCTGATCCACAGCCGGGAGTCCAAGCACAGCTCGGTGAAGATGGTCGGCGCGCTGCGAACGGCGATCGAGCCCAACGGGGGCTCGGTGGCCGCCCAGCCCGGGCCCGACGGGCTGCGCATCATCGTGTGCCTGCCCGGGGCCTGAGCCCGGAGGCAGGGTCAGTCCTCGAGGAAGTCCGGCGACACGCCGCCGACGGGCTCGCGCTGGTGCCAGAGCCGATCGACGTCGGCCCACTCGTCCTCGGAGGTGGTCCAGCTGGCGTACAGGGCGAGGCCGCGGAAGTTCGGGGGCGCCTCGGGCCCGAGCCCGGCCTGTATGCCTCGGATCGATTCGTCCACGGTCTCCACGGCCGGGTCGTGCCAGGGCTCGTCATCAGAGTAGGCCGGCACCCCCATGCGCCATGTGCAGCCTCCCTCGGCCGGGGGCTTCAGCGCCGCGGCCAGCTCGCGTGTCCAGTCCTCGACCAGGCCTCGGTACAGCGCTCGACTCCTCAAGGAGGTGTCGTAGCCCATCACACTGAGATCATTGCTGATTCCGCAAACTTCAGCCAGGAACTCCAGGCTCCAGTGCACGTCCTCGAAGGGGTGCAGCGAGGTCCTGGGCGGGTAGGCCGCCACCGACAGCGTGGCCTCGGGCCCGATGGCCGCTCGGGTCTCGCGCAGCAGGTCCAGGAAGGCCCGGCGCTCCTCGGGAATCGTCTCCACGTTGAGCTGCACGCCGTCGGCACCGAGCGCAACGATCTCAGCTATATGGGAAGCAAACGCTGCCCTCTGGACGGGGTCCTCGAGGCGCACGTCCCGGTCGATGACGCCGCCGGTCCAGGGCAGGATCTGCAGGTCGGGGCGCTGGGCTTTCATCTCGGTGAAGAAGGCTCCGGCGACCTGAGGGTCGTAGCGACGCACCGATCCCTCGTCCCTCCACCCGGGCCAGCCATCGGCGTCCATGGGCCCCAGGGAGGGGAAGATCGTGTCCACGCCCCGTGTCCGGGTGAGCTCCGCGAGCGCAGCGGGCGCGGCCGCAGGGAGTCCACCGTGAATCCAGTGCCGACGCATCCACATCGCGTCCGTCCCCCCGGCCACCACAACAGGAGAGGGGGCTGGGCTGGCCTCGGGGGTGCAGGCGACCAGGAGCATCAGCATAGGGAGCATGTTGCACCCGGACCTGCGCGCGGGCGTGCAGGTTCCATGGATACACTCGGCACATGCTGCTCATCACCTCCCTGGCCTGCCTCTCCTTCCCCGATCGGGACGTCGATCGCGTCGACGTCGCCGTCACCGGCGCCTACATCGGCCCGGGCCTGGCGCCGCTGCCCGGCGAGGAGACCACCAAGAGCTGGGACGGCTTCGACATCCCGGCCGAGGTCTTCACGGCGCTGGCCACGCTGGCGGCCGAGGGCGTGCCCCTGCCCAACCAGGTCGGCGAGGTACTGGCGCAGTTCAACGACTTCCTCACCGCGCCCGACCCCACGGGCTGGGGCGAGCTGAACGTGGGCGAGGACTACGGCTGGGCCAAGGACTTCGACCCCGAGGACCGCAACGCCTTCAGCGTGGACTTCGAGGACCTGGAGACCTGGGACAACGTGCCCTTGACCGACGACACGCGCCTGCGCATCCACATGTCCGACCGGGACTGGATCGAGGACGACAGCATCGGCGTCGCCGTGCTCAACAAGGCCGACCTGGTGCAGGCCCGCGAGGAGGCCCAGATCCACTCGATCTGGGTCGGTGATCAGACCGAGTTCCAGCTGCTCTTCGTGCGCGTCGAGGTCTGGTAGCCCCGAGGGAAGCTACTCCTCGGAGGCCAGCGCCGGGGCCTCTTCGGTCGGCTCGTCGGCCACCTCGGCCTCGTCGATCTCGGGCGGCGGCACGGCCAGCACCACCTTGGCCGGTCGCAGCAGGCGCCCGTGCAGTCGGTAGGCGACGACCCACTCCTTGAGCACGTGGTGCTCATCCATCTCCAGGCTGCCCTGGGTGCCGACGGCCTCGTGCAGCGTGGGGTCGAAGGGCTGGCCGAGGGAGCTGACGCGCTCGATGCCGTGGCGCTTCAGCACGCTGAGCAGCTGCCCGTGGGTCAAGCGCACCCCCTGCTCCACCGCAGCGGAGTCCTGTCCGTCCAGCCCGTCCAGTGCGCGCTCGAAGTTGTCCAGCACCTCGAGCAGGTCCTTGGCCATCGGCTCGTGGGCGAAGCGGGTGGCCTCCGAGGCCTGCTCGCGGACCCGACGGACGGTGCTGTCCCGGTCCTGAGCCGCCTCGCGCACCTTGTCCTCGAGCGCCTTGGCCCGGCGCCTGGCGTCACCCAGCAGGCCCGAGAGCTCCTCGCGCTTCTGGGTGAGCGTGAACGCGAAGCCGCCCGCGGCGGCGGCCACGATGGAGGCGATGATGGTGAGGGCCCACTCCACGCCGGCTCTATAGTCACTTCAGAGGAGCGATGTCCGCGCCCGAGCGCCCGAGCCGGGCGGGCCAGCTCCCCGGCAGGATCCTGCCCGAGGTGCGGACGGGATAGGCCTCGGCCTGCTGTCGAGGACCCCATGACCGACGTCCAGCTCCGCATCGACGAGACCCCGCCCCGACGCCGCGCGCCCGCGCTCGAGGGCCGCTGAGTGCTGGGCCAGGACAAGCCTCCGGCGCAGGGCCACTGGTGGGTGCTGGCGCTGGTCCCCGCCGCGCTGCTCGGCCTGTGGTTCTGGCAGACCAGCCAGCCCGCCGAGCTCTACGTCTACAACGGCTACAGCCAGGACCTGGTCGTGCGCATCGGCGAGCGCGAGACCCGGGTCCCGCCGCGGACCGGCTACCCGCTGGGGCCCCTGTCCGCGGAGCTGCCAGCCTCGGCCCGGGTCGGCCGGGTGTTGGTCGAGGAGCGCACGCTGAGCCCCGAGGAGGCCGCGCTGATCGTGTGGAATCCCGGCGGGCGCGCCCAGATCAGCCTGGCCACCCTGCAGTACGGGGGGGGCGAGGCGCCGCCGGACGTGCTGCTGGGCGCGAGCAGCTGGATCGTGCTGGGCCGGCCGGTGGACCACCCCTTCCAGGCCCCGCCGGTGGAGATCCTGCTCGAGAAGGGGCAGGTCGAGCGCCGGACCGTGCTGTACGGGCTGGAGGAGGAGCTGTCCCTGGGCGAGGTGCTGGCTGGCGTCGCGCTGGCCCAGGGGGACGAGGCGGCCTGGAGCATGCTGGCGGCGGCGCTGCGCGTCGACCCCCTGGATCCGCAGGCCCGGAGGCTGGTCCCCTTCCTGGCCAGCGGGGACCCGCAGCTGGCGCTGGACTTCGCGATGTCTCTGAGAGATAGCAACGATCTCAGCCACCTGCTCTTCCAGGACAGCCTCAGGCAGCTGGACCCCGACGCCCTGGCCGACACCTACATGCAGGCGGCGATCGAGGGCGGCAGCTATGGCCTGGCCGCTCGGGTGGCGCCCCGCGGGGAGCGGGCGGCGCTGCTGGCCCAGGCCGAGAAGATGGACCAGGTGGCCTGGCTGGTCGCCGGCCGTGAGGCCCTGCGGGCTCAGGATCTGGAGCTGGCCTCGGAGAAGCTCGGGCGCTTCTCCATGGTCTCCGACAGCGCGGCGATCTACGTGCTCCGAGACCGCGCCCGGCTGCAGCAGCTGAAGGGCGAGCCGATCGCGGAGGTGCTCCAGGGGCTGGATCCCCGCTACACAGATAGCCTTCAACAAGTTGAGATCGTTGCTGAAATAGGCCACATAACCGAGGAGATCGGGCGCCTCCAGGCCCTAGGCCTGGGCGAACAAGCCTGGCTGATCACCACGGACCGCGCGGCTCGCACCGGCCCCCTGGCCCTGGCGGTCGTGCTCGAGGCGGCCGATGGACGGCCCGACGCGAGCTTCCTCGAGGCTCGGGGATCCCTGCTGCTGGCGGCCTCCTCGGGGGACGCTGCGCTGCAGGCCGAAGCGGTCGAGCGCTACGGCGAGGTGGCGCTCTCCGGGCCGGACGACATGCTGATCTGGGCCATCGGGGCGGCCTCGGCGAGCCGGGACGAGCAGCTCACGGCGCTGTTGGCCGAGCAGGCCGGTCGCTGGCCGGAGTGCCCGGCCTCCGCTGCGCTCGAGCTGAACGATCTCGCGCTGTTATCGGAGCTCTCCTGTAGCCCGGAGCAGCAGGCGCAGCTCTGGACGGTGTGTGCGATCGGCGGCCCTGCGGCGCTGCGGGGCGGCTGCCGGGAGCAGGCGCTGCGGGTGGGCCTGGTGGACGAGCTACCGGGCTTTTGATGACCCCAGGAGCAGCCCCTCGATCGGGTAGGCCCCACCTCGCCGAGCCAGACACGAGCACCTCGAAGCACGGCGATCTGGCTGTCCCCAGGCACGGCCGCAGCAGCAGGGTGGCGCCTCACGGGGACCGGCCTCTGGCGGCCCGCCCCCGGACCCTCAGCCCTCGTACACCATGAGCAGCCGCAGCTCGTCCCGGGGGGACTCGACAAAACCCAGCCGCCGGTAGAGCTGCCGCGCCGGGTTGGTCCGGTAGACCGACAGATGAAGGGCCACGCCGCGCGCTTCAGCCTCGGCGATCAGCCGGCGCAGCACGGCCGCGCCCAGGCCTCGACCCTGCATCGAGGGGTCCACGACGATCACGTCCAGCCAGTCGTGCTCGACCCGGTGCTCGACCTTGATCCAGCCGGCCAGCCGGCCCTCGACCTCGATCAGCCGTGTCAGCTCGGGGCTCCAGGCGCCACGCACCTTGGCGGCCTGCGCGGACGTCCAGCCCCCGTAGGTGCGGGTGACCAGGTCGCGGAAGGCCTCGCGCTGGAGGGGCCAGCAGCGATCCCAGTCGGACTCGACCGCAGCTCGGAGCTGGAAGTGCATACAAATCCTGATAGCAGGCGCGCATGCCCGACCTGAACTGCGTCCAGTGCCAACGCCTGATCCACGAAGACGAACCCCGTGAGGTCGTGGAGTCCGGCACCCTCTGCATGAACTGCTACGGCCAGCTTCGGCAGGTCGTCGAGGACCACCTGGGTCAGTTCACCCGGGGCGTGAACTATCCCCTGGGCTTCGCCGCCAACCTGGCCGGCGCCTTCGTGGGAGCCGGGATCTACGCCGCCAGCGTCGCGTTCTCCGGCGTCGACTTCGCGCTGGTCGCGCTGGCGATCCCCTGGATCGGCGTCTTCCTGATGGACAAGGCGATCGGCGTGAAGCGCACGCGCGCGC
>CALGIB010000733.1 GCA_937915955.1 uncultured Pseudomonadota bacterium | reverse complement strand
AGAAGGTGGACAGCGAGAACAGGTTGCGCTGGGTGTCCGAGAGCGCCTGGGGATCGTAGCGCTCGCCCGGGACGACCCGGACCTGCTCCAGGATGTAGCGCTCGGCCACCCCCTCGGCGCCCTGAACGGTGACGGGGCCGAACATGCAGATCTGGCCGGGCTCCACGGTGATCCGGATGTCCACCTTGCGCTCCTCGGGGCGGGCCTGGACCGTGACCTCGGCCTGGACGCGGGCGTAGCCCAGGCGCTTGAGCTCGCCCTCGACGTAGGCGCGCAGGTCCCGGGGAGCGTCCACCGAGAAGACGTCCCCGGCCAGGTCCTCCTTGTAGCGGCGGATCGAGCCCAGGGCGGCCGGGCTGATGCCGTCCAGGCCCTCGACCTCGACGGTCGCGATGGTGCTGGCGGGGCCCTCGTCGACGACCACGACGACGTCGACCACCGGGCCTCGCAGGTTGGGTGGTCGCAGCCCGGGCAGCAGCGGGCGCGGTCGGACCTGACGCAGCTCGACGCCCTGGACCTCGGCGTCGAAGTAGCCGTGGTGGGCGTACCAGAGCTCCACGCGCCAGGCGTCCTCGGCCAGCGTGGCCTGATCGACGGGGATCCGGGGCACCCAGTTGCGGGTGAGCGGGATGTGCGCCATGAGGGAGCTCTCGTCCTGCTCCATCGCGGTCCGGACGGCGTTGTCGTTGCGCCGGTGGAAGGCGCGGTAGGCGTCCTCGACCCAGCGGAGGGGCCAGCGGAGGTGGGGCGTGGGCGACTTGGGCGTGCGCCGGAACCGGTCCTGCCCCGGCAGGTGGGTCTCCTCGATGTGGATGTCGCGGACCGTCGGGGGCGCGCTGCGGACCCGCTCGTGCCGCGAGATCTCCTCGACAGAGTCCTCGACAGAGTCCTCGACAGAGTCCTCGACAGAGTCCTCGTCCTGGGCCGCTTGGGCGGCGGGAGTCAGCAGCGCTGCGGCGAGCAGCCCGGGGAGGAAGCAGATCATCAGCCGCCAGCGGGGTTAGCCTAGCACGCTCATGACGAGAACACCTGCACTCACCGCCAGGTCGCGCGCCCTCCGGCAGCTGGCCTGGCTCCTGGGGCTCGGGCTTCCGCTCGCGCTCGCGGCCTTCCTGGGCTCAGGGGGCTTCTTCGAGAGCTACCACGCCCAGGCCGTGTCCTGGCGCGAGGTGCCCAGGAGCGACGGGGTGGCGGACGAGCAGCAGCGCGTCTTGCTGCTCCGCGCGGACGGCAGCAGCTTCGAGAAGACGCTGCCCACCCGGGCGATCTCGGGCTTGGAGCTCCCGCGCGAACCCCAGGCGCTGGTGCCCGCGCGGGTCTCCGAGGGCGCCCCCGTCGTCCACCGCGATCTGTTCAGCGCCACCGTCGAGGTCACCCCGACAACGGGCGCGCGCCGCGTGGTCAGCACCATCCGGCCGGTCAACGCCGCGATCCCTTTGCTGGCCCTGCTCGTGCTGCTGCTGGCCAGGAACCTCGTGATGACGGGCTCGATCTTCCGCTTGGTCAGCGACGGAAAGATGAACCTGCCCGGCGTGACCCAGGAGCCCCAGGGTGTGCCGGTGCAGAAGAAGACGCCCAGCAAGAAGGGGCCCCCGCCGCCTCGCAAGCGTCGAGGTCGATAGCGGCCACCGCCCTCGGTGCCCGCCAGCGTGGGCTCACTCCGCGTTGAGGGCCTGCAGCGCGGCCACCGCCAGGGCCATCGGGTAGCCGCGCCCGAGCAGGAAGCGGAGCAGCTTGTCGCGCTGCCTGGGGTCCTCGAGGTCCAGACGACGGCTCTCGGCGAGGTCCCGAGCCTGGGCGGCCCAGTCCAGGTCGATGGCGTCGATCGCGCGCTCGACGAGGCCGGGCTGAAATCCCTTCTCGCGCAGGCTGTTGCGCAGCTTCATGGGGCCATGGCGGCGCTGCGTAGCCCAGTAGCGAGCCAGCCCGTGGGCGGCCCGCTCGTCGTCGAGCAGCCCCAGCTCCTCGAGCCGATCGAGGGCCTGGTCGACCTCGTCCCGGGGGTGCTCCTTGTCCAGGAGCTTGCGACAGAGCTCGGCCCGCCCGTGTTCCCTCCTGGAGAGGAGGTTCACGGCGCGGGCCTTGGCGCTCAGTGGGGCCCGGACCTTTCGGTCAGGACCCGTCTTGCTGCGGAAGCGAGCTACTTCTTGATCTCCTTGTGGACCGTGTGCTTGCGCTCCCAGCGGCAGTACTTGTTCATCTCCAGACGACCCGGGATGGTCTTCTTGTTCTTGGTGGTCGTGTAGCGCGACACACCGGGCATCCCGGAGGTCCGGCAGCTCTGGCACTCGAGGTGAATGATCACCCGGCCCTTTCCAGCCTTCTTTGCCATGATCAGCCTCCCTTACAGGGTCTGCGAGTAGAACTCGACGATGGCCTGCAGGTTGCAGTCGAACGGCAGATCCGCAAGCTCGGGAGCCTGGGTCATGGTGCCGGTCGCCTTGGCCGGGTCGAACTCGAGGTACTGC
>CALGIB010000732.1 GCA_937915955.1 uncultured Pseudomonadota bacterium | reverse complement strand
CAGGAGCCCAGGCCCTGGCGCAGGGCGTGCAGCGCGCCTCGGCCGCCGTGGTCCAGGCCCGGCAGGGGACGCAGCGGGTACATCAGGCCCTCGAGCGCCTCACGCAGCCAGGCCTCCAGGCGGCGTCGCAGGCGGTCTCGCTCCGCAGGCGTCAGCAGGCCGGTGCGGTCCAGCCGCAGGATCGGCCGCGACAGCTCCTTGCTCGCCTGGAGCTGTGCCAGGGGGGCGTCCTGCCAGATCACCCGGGCCTCCTCGTCCAGCAGCAGGTCCTCGTCCGGGCCCTCCTCGATGGCCAGCAGCCTCCGCTGGACCTCCACGACGAGCTCGGCCCGCAGCGCGCCTCGGGGCGTGGGCCCGCCAGGCCGTCGGGGGTGGTAGCGGAGGCCCCGCAGCTCGCCCTCGGCGTCCTCGTCCACCTGCCCGTGCCGCATCAGCACCACCGGGCGGCTCTCGATGAAGCGCTGGGTGAGCTTGTCGTGCAGCGCCTCGGAGAGCCTGTCCTCGAGCGCGCGCGTGCGCTCCTGCCAGGCCTCGGGGGCCTCCAGCCAGCTCCGCCGCTGGCTGATGTAGGACCACGTCCGGGTCCAGGCCAGGCGGGTCATCAGCGCCTCGATGTCGCCGTCGACCCGATCCAGCGCCTCGAGCCGGTGCTCGACCCAGGACTCGGGTAGGGCGCCTCGATCCAGGATCTGCAGCAGGACCTGGCTGAGCAGGGTGCTGTGGCTGTCCGTCAGCGTCTTCCGGTAGTCGGGCACGCCGCAGACCTCCCAGAGCAGCTGGACCTGGCGGCTCCCGCGCAGCCGTCCCTTCAGCTCCGGTCGCAGGACCAGGGCCCTCAGCGTCTGGTGGTCGACGCCGTCCTTGACCTGCCGCAGGAAGCGCCGGGGCGGCTCGCGATCCAAGCTGGCCAGCAGGCCGGCCACGCTGTCCAGATCCAGCTCGGAGCTGCGCCAGTAGAGCTGCTGGAGCGGGGCGAAGCGGTGCCCCTCGATGGCCTCGATCACCTCGGGGGCCAGGGGCTCGCAGCTGCTCAGCGCGCCGAAGCTGCCGTCACGGCGGAAGCGACCGGCCCGGCCCGCGATCTGGGCGAGCTCGGCTGGGCTGAGCGCCCGGATCGCCTGACCGTCGAACTTGCGCGTGCCGGAGAACGCCACATGATCGAGATCCAGGTTGAGCCCCATGCCGATGGCGTCGGTGGCCACCAGGTGCTGGACGGCGCCGGCCTCGAAGAGCTCGACCTGGGCGTTGCGCGCCCTCGGCGAGAGCGCCCCCAGGACCACCGCCACCCCGCCGTGTCGCGCTCGGAGCCGCTCGGCGAGCGCGTAGACCCGATCCGCCGAGAAGGCCACCACCACGCTGCGGCGGGGCAAGGCGCTCAGTCGTGAGGCCCCGGTCCACGAGAGCCGGCTGAGGCGCGGGAAGGTCTCGATCTCCACGCCGGGGACGAGCTGCTGGAGCAGCGGCGCGATGCTCGAGGAGCCCAGGAACAGGGTCTCCAGGACGCCTCGTGCGTGGAGCACGCGGTCCGTGAAGACGTGGCCGCGGCTGCGGTCGGCGGCCAGCTGCACCTCGTCCACGCCGAGGAAGGCGACGGGCCGGTCCAGGGGCATCGCCTCCACCGTGCAGATCCAGAAGCGCGCCCCGGGCGGCACGATCTTCTGCTCGCCGGTGACCAGCGCGACCTGCTCGGCCCCCTTGGCCTGGCAGACGCGGGCGTAGACCTCCTGGGCCAGCAATCGGAGGGGCAGCCCGAGCATGCCGCTGCGGTGGCGGAGCATGGCCTGGATGGCTCGGTGGGTCTTGCCGGTGTTCGTAGGGCCGAGGAAGGCGCGCACCCGCCCGCCGCGCTCCAGCTCTCCCAGGACCCTCGCCGCCAGGCTCACCTCGACCTCCAGTAGCCCCCGAGCGCGACCAGGCCAGCTGCCAGCGCGACCAGGGCCAGGCCGGCGGACTCGCGCATGAACTCCTGCTCGATCCAGGGCAGCACCTTGTCGTAGCGGTAGGCGAGCAGCGAGGACCCGCCCAGGGTGAGCACCGCGAGAGCGGCCGCCAAGCCCCAGTGCAAGCGATCGGCCGCGTCAGCCACCAGCACGGCGACCCCGGCCAGGTAGACCAGGATCCAGCGCAGCGGGTCCGGGTCATTCCACTGCACGGCAGCGAAGCCCAGGAAGGCCGCCGCCGCGACCAGCTCGACGGTGACTCGGAGGGCGCGCATCGTCGGCTACGATAGCGGTGCTGACGAACTGGAGCGGAACATGAGCCTCGTCCCCTTGCTGGTCCTGGTGGCCTGCGACCCCGACAAGGTGAGCACCACGGGCGACCTGGACTCCCTGACCGACAGCGCCGGCGGGAACTACGGGGCCGATCCCAACGGCGACGATCCGCCCGAGGTCGAGTCGGGCACGGTGACGTGCAGCGCCGGCAGCAACAGCTCCGGCGACCTGTTCTTCGTCGAGGTCCGTGCCTCGGATCCCCAGGGCGAGGACACGATGAGCGAGCAGGACAGCCGCGTCATCATGGCCAAGGGCTCCACCGAGATCTTCGACCAGCCCATCCTGTTCTGCCAGTCCAACGGCCTCTGCCAGGGCAGCTGGCGCAGCGGCGACTACGGCGGCATCCTCTGCGACGACGCCGAGGACTACGACTACACGGCCATCCTGGTCGACCGGGACGGGCACGAGAGCGCCGAGTTCGACCTGAGCTGGATCGACTGATGCCTCAGCTGGGCAGCAGCGCGGATTCGGCCAGGTAGACCAGCTTCATGCCCGCCGTCACGACCAGCTGGTCGGGCGGGTTGAGCAGGTCCTTTCCTTTCCGGTCCTGCACGCCGAGCAACATCACGCCGTGGCGGGCCTTGAGCTCGGTGGCCAGCGCCCCGAAGGACTTGGGCAGCGCCATCTCCGAGGTCGACTCGCCCACGTAGAGGCTGTGGGCGCCGGCGGCGACGACCTCTCCCAGGACCTCGGCGGTGCCGGGCTGGACCACGGCGTGGGAGAGCAGCGAGAAGCCCAGGCGGGTGCTCTCGATGACCTCGTCGGCGCCGGCGGTGCGGCAGTGCTCGACGTTCTCCGAGTCCAGGACCTCGGCGATGATGCGCAGCGGGGCCTTGCGACGAGCCGTGTCCTTGTGGGACTTCAGGAAGCGGCGCACCGTGAACACGGTGAGGATGGTCACCGCGTCGGCCTCGGCGGGAGGGCGCCCGCGCGAGCCGACGACGATGACGGCCTGGGCGTGGGTGAGCCGCACCTTCTCGAGCTCGCTCTCCTTGGTGGGGTCCCCGCTGACCCAGCTGAACGAGGTCGGCAGGTCGGGCGGCCGCTGCCCCAGCGCGAAGATCACCATGTCGGTGCGCTCGGCGTCGACCTCGCCGTCCAGGGTGTCCAGCAGCATGCGCGAGCCCTGGTCCCAGCCGCAGATGACGAGGTGGTTGACGTTGGTGCTCATCCGGAACTGCTCCTCGCGAATGCTCAGCACCGCGTTCAGCAAGCTGTGGCCGACGATGCCGGCGAACAGCGCCAGCATGAACATGCCGGCGATCATGAGGACCGAGGCGACGCCCCGGCCCACGGCGGTCTCGGGGCTGATGTCCCCGAAGCCGACGGTGGTGATGGTGACCAGGGCCCACCAGATGCCATCGCCCAGGGTGTCCACGCCGCTGTTGAGGTCCCGCTCTGCCAGCCACATGCTGGTGCCGCCCAGCAGCACGAGCACGCCCAGTGTCGAGAAGGCGAAGAGGTAGAGCAGGGCGTTGTCTTCGAAGGCGCGCATCGTGCCGCGCAGGGGACCTTTGTAGAAGCGCGAGGCGCGCAGCAGGCGCAGCAGGCGCAGCGCGCGGAGCCCCCTCAGGACGGGGAAGAAGGCCAGGACCGTCAGGATGTCGATCAGGTTCAGGGGCCGCAGCGCGTAGACCAGCCTGGCGTAGACGTGCGTGGTGAGGCGCACGGCCCGGCTGTCACCCATGATGTCGAGGACCGGCGGCCGGAAGGTCAGGATGCGCAGGCCGATCTCGATCGCGAAGAAGGTCAGGATCAGGCGGTCGATCCAGACCAGCAGGTCGGTCGCGGGCAGCCCGCCCATCGCCAGATCGACCGCGAACAGGCCGATCGACAGGACGATGAGGACCCAAACCAAGCCGTTGGTCCAGCGGTAGATGGTGGTCTCGGGCCTGTGGAAGGCGCTGTGGACCAACTCGGCCAGAGCCTGCATGGCCGAGAGTGTATGCCCGTAAGCTGGAACCCTCTCGGCGCGTCAGGGTCCTGGAGGTCCGATGCTGTCCCTTTGGTTGCTGCTGCCCCTGCTCGCTGTCGCGGGCGAGGACGACGACGAAGAGTCCATGGACTTCGACCTGGAGATGCCGGCGCCCTCGCCGCGCATGAGCCTCGAGCGCGTGGCCCCGGTGAAGGCCCAGGTCCAGGCGGCCCCGGCGGCCATGCCCGACGCCGCGGGCAGCTTCAGCGCCACCGCGGGCGGCATGCAGGACATCCAGTGGGCGCGCAGCCAGATCTTCTCGGGCCAGCTCCCCGGCCCGGGGAGCTTCACCGCCGAGGGCCTGCTCTCCGAGCACGACCTGCCGGCACGGATGACCGCGCCGTGTCCGGAGCTGCTCTGCGTGGTCGGGGAGGCCCACCCTGCAGCGGTGCCCGAGCGGAGCGAGATCCGGGCCCTGGCGCAGCTGGGCTTCGCCTCGAACCTGAACCCGGCGACCTGGGTTCGTCCGGCCCTGGACCTGGTCGTGGTGGTGGACCAGAGCGCGGGCATCGGGGACGGAGACTTTCGCCAGCTCCAGGCCAGCGTGCTGGTGCTGGCCAGCCAGCTCGAGGCGCGGGACCGGCTGACGATCATCGCGCTGACCGGCCAGGGGCCCCAGGTGCTGCTCGAGGGGGTGCAGGGGGACGCCCGGGACGAGATCTCTTGGGCGGTCGGGGCCCTCCATCGCAGCGGCGGCACCGACCTGCAGCGGGGGCTGGAGGCGGGCCTGCGACACGGCATCGCGGGCCGGCGGGACTTCCAGGGGCTCTCCCGCGTGATGGTGCTGAGCGATTGGCGGCCGGCCTACGGCAACATGGAGCCGGGGCAGCTGGGGCGCATGGCTCGCCTCGCGGCCCAGTCGGGCGTGGGCATGACGGCCATCGGCGTGGGGGCCAGCGCGGATCCACGCTTCCAGGCGGAGCTGGCCTCGGTTCGAGGCGGCAACGGCTACCACTTCTCGGACGCGGCCTCGATGGTCGCGGCCTTCCGGGACGAGCTGCTCACCATGGTGGTGCCCCTGGCCCAGGACTTCGCGCTGGAGATCCAGCCCGCCAGCGGCTGGCGACTGGCGGGGGTCTACGGCATCCCGGGCGAGGCGCTGCTCCGCGAGGACAGCGGCACGATCCGGCTCAAGGTGCCGACGCTCTTCCTGTCCACCGAGGGCGGCGCCATCGTCCTGGCCTT
>CALGIB010000731.1 GCA_937915955.1 uncultured Pseudomonadota bacterium | reverse complement strand
CCCCCGAGAACCCCGTTCAGGATGCTGCGCTCAATGATGCTGTCCCTGATGATCGCGTGCACGTCCCCCTCCCCGGACAGCGGCTGCGAGCTGGTCTCGACCGTGCCGTCCTATGTGCCGGCCTGTTCGGCCACCCTGGCGCTCTTCCCCGAGGAGAGCCGCCTGCTCGTCGATGATCGCCTGGAGGCCTTCCTCCCCCCGGATGTGCAGCCCGGGACGGTCTACGGCGGCGCTTCGGGCAACGCGCTGACCCTGCTGCTGGACGATCTCCTGGGGGAGCCCCGGACCACCACAGTGGTCTTCGGCGAGGGGCTCGCCAGCGCCCGCGTCGAGGCCAGCTTCGAGACCGGCAGCGTCTACGGGGTGGTCCACCCCACGCTGCAGGACTGAGCCGTCAGGCCGCCCGGCGGACCCGCGGCTCGGCCGGCGTCAGGCGCACGACCAGCTTCTCGAGATCGTCCTGGACCTCGTCCAGCTCCGCCTCGGTCCAGGGCAGGACCACGGCGGATGCGGCCCAGAGGATCAGCAGCGAGAAGCAGGCCGCGAGGGTGAAGAGCAGGTCCACGGTGAGAGGGTCGAACATCGCGTGACTCCCTGGGGCCAGGCCCCGTCTGAGCTTCTGTCATGAACTCATGTTCAGGTATACTGTACGTCCGTTCAGATGTCCAGCACCCTGGGTTCCTGAACAAGTTCACACCCGGACCGACCAAAAAATGTCCGGGGGGTTAGTTTTTGTTCTCGGCGAGGCCGCACATGACCCTCAACAAAGCGCAGAAGCTGGTCCGCATGGTCGAGCTGATGAACCGCCGGGGCGGGATCCGCGCCTGGGAGCTGATGGAGCGCTTCGATCTCGACGCCCGCACCCTCCGTCGCTACCTCTCGGACCTCCGCGAGATGAACCTGCCGCTGCAGGACGAGGGGGTGGGCGAGGACAGGACAGTCTCCCTGGACCCGGAGTACCGCCGCAGCGGCGTGCAGCTGACCTTGCCCGAGGTGCTCTCGCTGCACTTCGGCCGCAAGCTCTTCACCTTCCTCGACGGCACCAGCTTTGCCCAGGACCTCGAGGACGCGATCGAACGCCTCGAGCCAGCCATCCCGCGCGCCCACGCGGAGCTCGCCCAGCACCTCGACCGCAAGTTCATGGCCGTGCCCGAGCACGCCAAGGACTACCGGGAGATGGGCGATCTCATCGACGAGGTCGTCTCCGCCCTGATCTACGACAACCCCAGCCGGGCCGAGTACACCAAGGCCAACGGCGTCTCGGGCGAGTACCTGCTGGAGCCCCTGACCCTGGCCACCTACCGCCAGGGCCTGTACCTGTTCGCGCGCGACCGCCGGGACGGACAGATCAAGGCCTTCGCGGTCGAGCGCTTCGTGCGCTTCAAGCGCTTGCGGATGGAGAAGTTCTCGCCCCCGGCCGGCTACCGCCCCGAGCAGCAGCTCCAGGGGGCCTTCGGCATCATCAGCGGGGACCCGGAGCGCGTCTCGGCCGTCTTCGACGCGCGGGTCGCCCAGTACGTGCGCGAGCGGACCTGGCACCCCAGCCAGCGCCTTGACGAGCTGGTCGACGGACGACTCCGCCTGGTCTTCTCCGCGGCGCTCAGCCAGGAGCTGCTGGTCTGGCTGCTCGGCTTCGGCCCGGACGTGGTGGTCGAGGCGCCCGACAACCTCGTCGAGCGCGTGCGCGAGGCCCACCTCAAGGCCGTGGCCCGCTACGCATGATCCCCTCCCTCTCCGAGTCGTGGCCCCTCCGGCACGAGGGCGCCGACGAGTGGGCCGGCGACGAGTGGCTCTACGTCCCCGGCGACCACGACAACCACCTCGCCTACCAGGGGCAGCTCGGGCGCGAAGAGCACGACCGCCTGGATCGTCGGTGGTTCGAGCTCTACACCGACATCCTCCGAGGCGACCGCCCCTGGGACGAGCCCGAGCTCCAGGCGCTGACCCGCTCCTTGTCCCTGCTCACCGCGCTGCGCCACGACCGACGACGCCCCGTGCCCGCACCCCTTCAGCTCCCCGACGAGCAGCTCGCGGATCTGGTCGAGGACTTCGTGCCCGACGCCGGGCTCACCGCCCGCGATCGCATGCTCGGACCCTTCGCGGACGAGGTCATCGACCTGCGCCTGGTAATGGCCGCCGCCGCCTCCATGGCCTGGCTGCCCCTGCTCGACGATCAGGGCTCCGTGAGCCTCCGGGTGCGCAACCGCAAGCCCCACATGGACCTGGACTTCCGCAGGTCCTTCGCGGCCATCGGCCAGGCCCCGCCGATGCTCTGGGACAGGGCCGGGCAGCCCCTCTTGCCCCTCGGCGAGCGCTGGATGCCGCAGGGCCTGCAGCTCCCCGCGGACGCCCCCTCGCTGGGGGGACCTCCGACGGTCTGGCTCGGGCGCGCGGTCCCGGGGCCCGACGGATGGTGGCTGGCCTGTGCCATCGGGCTGTCCGAGCCCCCTCCCCTTCCCCAGCTCCAGCGACGCCTAGAGCTGGAGCTCCTCCGCCTGCGTCGACACGAGCGCCGCGCCAGCTGGGAGGGCCTGCTTCGAGCCCGGGTCGAGGTGCTATACCGGACCTGCGCCAGCTGGATCTGGCAGAAGGAAGAGCGATGACGACGTTCCTGGCGCTCCTCGGCTGCAGCACCGGCGTGCTGGAGATCAGCCCCAACCCCCTGTCCTGGGGCGAGATCGACTTCCTCGGCGGACCGCCCGAGGAGTGCGACGAGGACGAGGGCGGCTGCGCCCCCACCTCGATCACCCTGCGCAACAGCGGAGACGTGGACCTGAGCGTGCGGGCCGACGGCTACGACGCCGCCTACCTCTGCGTCGAGGGCTTCCCCGAGGGCGCGGCGCTCGAGCTGGGCATCCTCCCTCCCGGCGCCAGCTACACCCTGCTGCTGTCCGTGTGCGGCTACGAGCCCGGCGATCTGACCAACGAGGTCGCCGGCTCCATCCTCTTCGAGCACGACGGCGAGGGCAGCCCCAGCCTGGACTGGAGCTTCACCCCCGTGCGCGTCTTCGAGGAAGACACCGGCCCCTGATGCTCGCGCTCTGGCTCCTCCTGATGGCCTGGGTGGGCCCCGTCCTGGCCCAGGACACCCCGCCCTCGGATCCCCTCGTCGAGGGCATCGAGGACTACCGCGTGCTCGAGCGGCGCGCAGAGCAGGCCCTCGCTCGCGGCGAGACGGAGCAGGCCAGGGTGCTCTTCGAGGCCATGCTCGAGCGACAGGAGGTGCACCGCTACCTGGCCTACCGAGCGGGCCTCCGCGAGGCGCTGATCCTGGAGCGCCTGGGCCAGGACGAGGCCGCCGAGCAGGCCTACCGCGAGTCCTTCCCCGACGACATCATGCGCACCGTGCAGGTGCTGCGCATCCTCAGCGTGCACCCCCGCCGAGGCGAGCTGGTCGACGAGGCCTACGCCTGGCTCCGGACCCAGGTCGAGTTGGCGAAGTCAGGCAAGGACGGCCGCATCTACACCACCAGCACGGGCCAGGCCCGCAACCTGGTCGTGATGACCCAGGACGAGGCGCTCGAGGCGCTGCGCCGGGGCGAGTCGCTGCGCTACTGCTACCTCGACAGCCTGGATCTGACGGCGCTCCCCGATGAGCTGCTCGAGCGCTCGGACATCGTGCTGAACCGCTGCGTCGTGGGTTCGTTGACGGCACGGACCCGCCACTTCCAGAAGCTCGTCTTCAAGGGCTTCATCCTGGGCGATCTGGAGCTGGGTAAACAGTGGGCCGGCGCGCCCGAGCAGTCCGCGGTGATCCGGCCCTCGACCTTCGACGTCATCAGCTTCCGCGACGCCATCATCCTGGGCCGGGCGAACCTGGCGGGCATCGAGGTCGGCGAGAAGACAGCCGGCTTCCCGATGGTGGTCTTCGAGGGCCCGGCCGACTTCAAGGCCGCCGAGTTCCACGGCCCGGCCGACTTCCGCTTCGCGGCCTTCCGCAGCGGGGCCAACTTCAAGGACAGCCGCCTGCACGAGGCCGTCTACTTCGGCGGATCACGCTACCTGGCCGACACGGTGTTCACCGGCCTCTACAGCGAGCGCCTCGTCTACTTCAACTCGGCCATCTTCGAAGCCGGCGTCGCCTTCAACAAGTGCGAGTGGCTCAAGGGCGCCACCTTCGAGGACAGCCGCTTTGCCGGCCCCGTGTCGCTCGAGACCAGCCAGATCGGCGGCCGCCTGAACCTCAGCCGCGTCGTGTTCGAGGACACCGTCTCGGTCCGCGAGGTGCACTCCCAGGGCCTCGACATGTTCGGCACGGTGTTCCAGGAGAACGCCAGCTTCGTGGACGCGCGCTTTGACGGCAAGGTGCGCCTCTCGCTGGACCAGGTGACCCGAGCCCGCCACGCCGACGACCCCACGCCCCTGCTCTCGCTCTACCGCGACTACCAGGGCGACGAGGCCGCCGACGAGCCGCTCACGAGCCGCTCCTCCTACGGGGTCGAGGGCATCGACGACCTCACCGCCCGCATCGAGAAGGACGTCAGCTTCGCGAACACGGTCTTCAGCGGCTACGCGGTGTTCGAGCGCGTTGCCTTCGGGCAGCCCGGGCGGGTGGGCCTGGCCCAGTTCTACAACACCCAGTTCCTGGGCGAGTCCCACTTCGAGCGCACGATCTGGCACTCGGCCGCGGACTTCTCGACCATCTTCGGCAACGAGATCGCCTTCAACGAGGCCCGCTTCCTGGACACGCTGGTCCTGGACGACGCCAACGTGCCCGGGCGGCTGACGCTGACCGACGCGCAGTTCGAGCCGGGGGCCGACTGGTCCTGGTACGGCGCAGAGATCAGCAGCTTCGAGCCGGATATGGTTGCTGTGCATCGGGCCTACGCC
>CALGIB010000730.1 GCA_937915955.1 uncultured Pseudomonadota bacterium | reverse complement strand
GCGTCGGCTGGGGTCTGCAGGCCGACATCCTGGAGCAGCGGAACGAGGACCGGAGAGAGGTTGACAAGATCCCCCTGATACGCGAGCTCTACCGGGACTACGCGGTCTACGCGGGCGCGGCCTTCGGTCAGCTGCTGGAGAGCTACCTCGAGCCCCGGATGTTCGACGCCATCGTGCGCGCGGACGGGGTCGAGCACCGCTTCGAGGGCCTGAGCGACCTGATCGTGAACGCCACGCCGGTCTACGGCGGCAACTGGATCCTGGACCGCGAGGCCGAGCCCGACGACGGCCGGTTCGAGATCGTGCCGATGCACGGACGGCGCGAGTGGTTCAGCAAGGCGGTGCGGGACCTCAAGTACACGCCCATCTGGGAGGAGCACCTGGCCGTGCTGGGGGTGCAACACCGCGACGGCTTCTCGGCGGGCCAGCTGGACATCGAGCTGCTGCGAGGGACCGAGGTGGGCTCGCAGGTGGACGGCGAGGAGTGGCTGGACGGTCGCCGCTTCCAGCTGGTCGTGCTCAAGCGGGAGCTGCCGGTGATCACGCCGGCCGAGTGGGAGCCGCCCTGGAAGCGCTGAGCGCGCGCGGGCAGGCCGCCTCGGACGGCTCATAGAGCAGCCCCCCGAGGCGAACCTCGAGGGGCTGTCCATCACTTCGCGGCCGCGGCCAGCCGCTCCTCCCGCCGCTTGACCTGGCTCTCACGCCGCCAGGGTCGGAGCCAGCCGCCGGTCTCGATGCGCCAGATGCCGAAGGCGGCCAGCACGGCGATCTCGACGGTCATGCCCAGCCAGGCGCCGAGCGCACCCAGCCCCGCGAACAGGGCCAGGCCCGCGCCCAGCGGCAGCTTGATCAGCCAGCCGGTGGCCACCCCGAGGAACATCGTGAAGCGGGTGTCCCCAGCTCCCTTCAAGCTCCCCAGGCTGGTCATCGCGAGCGCGTCCAGGACCTGGAACAGGGCCCCTACGACCATCAGCCTCACGCCGATCGCCTCCACCTCACCCTCGACCTCGAAGATCGAGAGCAGGGCCTCGGGGAAGAGCAGGAAGACCCCGCCGAGCGCGGTCATGAAGGCCGCGCCCAGCACCGCGGCGCTGCGCCAGGACTGCCGGGCCAGCGTCGGGCGACCCGCGCCCAGGCTCTGACCCACCAGCACCCCGCTGGCCTCGCCGATGGCGTGACCGGGCAGGAAGCTGACGCTCATGATCCGGATGACCACGACGTGGGCGGCCAGCTCGGCCTCTCCGGCCCGCGCGAGCACGGACATGAAGAGCGCGAAGCTGAAGACGTCCAGGCCGAACCAGGCGGCCAGGGGGCCACCCAGCCTGCCGATCTCGGCCAGCAGGTCGCGCTTGGGCCACACCCGGTCGCCGGCCTGCTTCCAGGTCGCCGCCACGAGCACGAACAGACCCACCGCCAGCGACAGGTTCGTCGTGAGCGCTGCGCCCGCCACGCCCATGGCGGGCACGGGCCCCCAGCCAAAGATGAACAGGGGGTCCAGAGCGATGTTCAGCACGTTGGCCAGCACCGTCGCGACCATGGGCGTGCGCGTGTCACCGCGGCCCTGCAGCCACGCCGTCAGCGCGAACATCCCGAAGGACAGGGGGGCCCCCAGCGAGCGGATCGCGAAGTAGGAGCTGGCCATCTCCACGGTGCCGGCGTTGGCCGCGCCGAGCGCTGGGAAGACCCAGGGCCCGACCCAGAAGCTGGCCGCCACCAACGCACCCATGCCCAGCGCCAGCCACATGGACTGCCACCACAGGTCCCGCACCCCTCGGAGATCTCCCGAGCCCGTGCGGTGGGCCACGGCGACGTTCACGCCGCCGAGCAGGCCCATGCCGAGCGCGACTCCAAAGAACGAGGCCACGCTCGCCAGCCCGATGGCCGCTAGCGGTCCGGTCCCCAGCCGCGCCACGAACAGGGTGTCGGCGGTGGTCATGGCCGTTCTGCTGAGCATCGACACCATGACCGGCCAGGCCAGGACGAAGACCTCTCTCACGCCGATGCTCGCGGGCAAGCTGCCCGCTCTCTTGCGCGCCGACATGGCGCACCTCCAAGTGGGCGCGCCGTCGAGGCACGCCCTGCACACAAAGGGACGGTTCGCCGCTCGAGGCGGCGTCTTCAGGGGACAGCTGCGTCCGTCGTCCTAGTCGGCGACCACCTGGGTACCGAAGACGACAGCGGGCTGGCACGGGCAGTACTGAGTGCTCATCGCTTTCCTCCGGTGGATGGCCGGCCTTTTTTGCGCACCAGCGGCGCTCGCGACTGTGACGAACGTGTGACAGACCGGAACCTGCCGAATCGTCGTGCGTGAATCCCCGCTGTGTCTTCGCCCGCCCTCCAACCGCCCAGCCGCAGCGCGCTCCTCCGGGAGCACGGTCCGCGGGTGTGGACCCTGTGCAGGCGCCTGTCGGCGGAGCCCGAGGACGACTACCAGGCCATCTGGATCAAGGTGTTCGCGGCCCTGGACAGCGTCGAGCCGCGCGACGGGCTGGGCCCCTGGGTGGCGACGATCGCCCGGCGTCATCTGATTGATCGCCACCGCCGCAGCCAGACCCGTGGCGAGGTCGTGGAGCTCGGCGATCACGCGAAGACGCTGACGGATCCGGCCTCGTCGATGGATCGGGGTCGTCGTCAGCGCGCCCTCGAGGCGGCGCTCCAGCGGCTGTCCGACCCGCAGCGGCGGGTGGTCGTGCTGCACCACATCCAGGGCATCCCCCTGGACCAGCTGGCCCAGGACGAGGGCCTGCCCATCGGCACGGTCAAGTCCCGGCTGCACCGCGGTCGGGCTCAGCTGGCCGAACTGCTGCGAGGTCGCCATGCGTGACACTGAGCTGCTCTCCCAACTGATCGAGGGTGAGCTCCCCGTGCGCGAGTCCGACGAGCTGCTGGCGCGCATGGAGACCGAGCCCGCGCTGGCCGAGCTCTACCGCTGCCTCCAGGGCCTGCCCGGGGAGCTGGCCGAGCTCCCCGACGAGGCCCCGCCGCGTGAGCTCGATCGCGCGCTGCTCGAGCCCGCGCCCGGCTCGCGGGGCTGGATGCCCTGGACCGGCTGGCTGGTGGCCGCGGCCTTGCTGGTGCTCGTGGCCTGGCCCGCTCCAGCCACCGAGCTGACGCTGATCTCGGGCCAGCAGCTGGTCGAGGGACCTGCGCGGGTGCTGCTCGCCGGAGGGCGAGAGGTGGAGGTGCAGGGGCGCGCGCTGATCTCCGTGGAACCTACCGACGCCCCGCTGCGTGAGAGCGGGGACAAGGAGGATCCGATGAACCCGAAGCTCTTGATCGCCGCCGCAGCGGGCGCCGCCCTGACCGTGTCCGTCTACGAAGGCCGCGCCCTCATCCACGACGGGGACGCCGAGCCCATCCTGGTGGAGCAGGGCCAGACCCACCGCGAGGCCCCGCCGGTCGCCGCAGAGGCGCGCCGCGTGGTGATGAACACCGACGGAGCGCCGCCGCGAACGCTGAGCGAGGCCCAGGACCGGATCGAGCAGCTCGAGGCGGAGCTGGCCCTGGCCAGCTTCTCGGGCCAGCTCAAGGACGGGCGCCTGATGGCCCTGGAGGGGGTGCCCCAGGACTTCCCGGCGGACCTGGACCCCCGACACAAGCCCGCCCGGTTCGAGCAGCGCCTTCAGGGAGCGCTGGCCCTTGGAGAGGGCGAGCTGGTCGCCGTGGACTGCAGCGAGTTCCCCTGTCTGGTGACGCTGACCACGGACGCCGAGGGCGACCGCTGGGACGAGGGCCTGCGCCCCATCGCCGAGGCCATGCAGGCCGACGAGGACGACCGCCTGTCGATCTGGGCCTCGGGCTTCCAGAAGGACGAGGACGGCCCCACCGCCAACTACTGGACCTTCGCGGTGACCCCGGACGCCTACGCCGCCGACGAGGACCTGAAGCAGCGCACCAGCTTCCGCTCCGACGCCATCACCGAGGAGCTCAGCCAGAGCCTGGACGAGCAGGTGACCGAGGACGTGGACGAGGAGGGCTGAGCGCCGGGCGCTGAGCTCCTCGCTCTCGTGGGCACGGCGGTTGCAGATCCCCGAGCATGGAGCGCACCGGACTGAGCCCCGAGCAGGCCGCAGAGAGGCTCCGGGAGCGAGGCCCGAACCGCCTGGACGAGGGGGAGCGCGTCGGCGTCTGGCCCCTGCTCCTGGCTCAGCTCCGCAACCCGATGGTGGCGCTGCTGGGCGTGGCGGGGGGCCTCTCGATCCTGGTCGGCGAGTGGATCGACGGGCTGGCCATCGGCGCCATCCTGGTGCTCAACGCGCTGGTCGGCTTCGTCCAGGAATACCAGGCTGAGCGCGCGCTCGACGCTCTCCGGGGCCTGACAGCGCCCCACGCCCAGGTCCTCCGGGGTGGGCGGCGTCTGTCCATCACGGCCGAGGACGTCGTCGTAGGCGATCTGCTCGTGCTCGAGGCGGGGGACGTGGTCGCGGCGGACGCGCGGGTGCTCGAGGCCCACGATCTGCGCAGCGTCGAGGCGGCCCTGACCGGCGAGTCGCTGCCGGTCCACAAGAGCGCCGAGCCCTGCGTCCCGGAGGCGCCGCTGGCCGAGCGGACCGACCAGGTCTTCATGGGCACGGCCGTGGCCCGAGGCAGCGGACTGGCCGAGGTGCAGGCCACGGGGATGGCCACGGAGATGGGCCGGATCGCACAGCTGCTGGCGGAGACCGCCACCCACCGGACCCCGCTCCAGAGGCGCCTCGCGCGGGTCGGCCGCAGCCTGGCGCTCATCGCCGCCGCCGTCGTCGCGGTGGTCGGTCTGATCGGGCTGGTCCAGGGGCAGTCCTGGCAGGAGGTCCTGCTGGTGGGCGTGGCGCTGGGCGTGGCTGCGGTGCCC
>CALGIB010000729.1 GCA_937915955.1 uncultured Pseudomonadota bacterium | reverse complement strand
TTGCTGATCTTGCGCCTCCGGTCGAACCAGGACCATGGGTTCCAGTAGCGACCCCGCGCCTGACCCACGAGCAGGTACACGGCCACGGCCAGCCCCACGGCCAGGTAGACCGGGTCGGACAGCAGCCAGGACAGACCGTAGAGCATCGAGCGACGACCTTACTTCGTCTCGAGGATCAGCCTGGTGAGCTCCGGCACGTCCCAGTTGTTGTCCTTGTGGCGGTAGACCAGACGCCCCTGACTGTCGAGCACCATCAAGCGCAGGTTGTGCTCGATCGCGCCGCCCGAGTCGTCCCGCGAGGCCCCCGCCAGCACCAGCAGGTCCTGGAGCTGGTCCAGCTCGACCCGACCGAAGGAGATCACCTGGGGGTCGGCCAGGCGCTTCTCGCCGTAGTCCTGTAGCGCCTCGATGCTGTCCCGCTCGGGATCGAGGGTGACCGCGACGATCTGGGCGTGGCCCTTGATGTCGCCCTGCATCTGGTAGAGCTTTCGCATCAGCAGGGGGCAGTACATCGCCTTGGGGCAGCGCGTGAACAGGAAGGTCACGACCTGCACCTTGCCGGCGCCCTGGCCGATGGTGACGGGGCCGTTGGTGCTGGGCACGACGAAGGCGGGGTGCACCTCGCCGATGCCGAGGGGGCGCGCGAGCTCGTCGCCGCTCAGGTGACCCGTGATCTCGAAGCCGATCACGCGGTTCTGCTCGGGCGTGACCATCAGGAAGGCCTGCACGATGTCGCCCACCTGGACGGTGCGGGAGAGGTTCGGGTCACTGACGAAGGCGTCGGTCCCGGCCTCGAACACGCCGGGCACGCCGCCATGGTTCAGCGTCACCGAGCTGCCGTCGGTGGCCAGGACCACGCCCTCGACGGGGTGGGGATCGCCGGCAGGGATGGTGCAGGCGAGGAGGCCGGCGAGGGCCGCGAGGAGAGCGAACATGTCATCGTTCCCGGAATCGAGGCCCTCTAACCGCTGTGACGCCGACTCTGCTGCTGGGGCCGCTTCTGCTGGGTGCGGCGCTGGCCGGTCCCGCCGAGGACCTGCTGGGCCCGCTGCCCTCGGAGACCACGCTGCTGGGCGTGGAGCAGCACGCCGAGTACCTGCGCGTGCAGCTCGAGGTACCCGAGACGCGCTTCACCCTCGAGGTCACGCGGGCCGGCCAGGGCGATCCGGTCTGCCAGGATCATGGACTGGCCCTGTGGGTGCGACGGGATCTGAGCGAGGGCGAGAGCTTCGACTGGGAGCCCCTGCCCGAGGTGGTCGATCAGGCCTGCGCGCGCCTGGATCGGGTTCGGCTGGACGGTCCGATCGAGGCGCGGCCGCGGCAGGCGCTGGAGCTCGCGCCCGAGGGCCCCTTTCGCCTGCGCCCCCTGCACGCGGTGGTGCTGCTCTGGCTGCTCGCCGCGCACCTGGGCCTGCCTCGGGATCGCTACGCGGTGGGGGCCGGGCTGATGGCCTTCGGCGTGCGCGTGGCGCTCTCGGCGCGCACGGTGCTGCTGGGCGGTGACGCGGCCTTCGAGCGCCTGCTCTCGGCCCGCGGACACCTGGATCCGGACCTCTACTACGGCGAGGCCTGGGCCTGCCTGATGGGGCCCTACAGCTTCGCGCTGGGCCACCCACCCGGCCTGGTGCTCGGCCTGAACCTGCTCGTCTCGGCGATGACGGTGTGGTTCCTGGTGGGCCTGCTCGAGCGGCTGGGCGCGAGCGAGGTCGAGCGCTTCGGCGCTGGCGTCCTGCTGGCCTTGTCTCCCCTGGCCGTCGCCCTGGCGGGTACGGAGATCCACTTCGTCGCCGTGGGCCTGCTGCAGGTGGTCGCGGTCTATGGGGCGCTCTCGGACCGACCGGGCTGGAGAGGCCAGATCGACGGCCTGGCCGCCGCGAGCAGCCTGGGCCTGCTGGTCCACCTGCGGCCGCTGCAGGTGGCCTTTGTGCTGCTCCCGCTGGGGCTGCTGGCCTGGCGTCGGCGCTGGCTGCACCTGGCCCTCGGGCTGGCGCTGGTGGGCTGGCGCGCCGCCCAGGTCCTGCCGCTGGCAAAGGGCGCCTCGGGGGTGATGCAGTACGAGCGCTACCTCGACGGCCACTTCCTGCTGCGCCTGCTGACCCCCGGCCCCGAGGCGGTCGATCTGGCCCTGCGCTGGGACGTCACCCCCTTCGCCGTGCCCCTGCTCGCGCTGCTGGGGCTGGTGGTCTGGCTGCGACAGGAGCGCTGGACGGCCGTGGGTGTGCTGGCCAGCGCGGGCACCCTGGCGCTGCTGCCCTACGCCGTGAAGACCCAGCCCTTCGCCGATCCGCTGCGCTTCCAGCTGCCGGTCCAGACCTGGTGGGTGGCCCTGGCGGGCCTGGGCGTCGGCGTGGCCTGGAGGCGCGGTCTGGCGGGGCAGATCCCGCTCGTCCTGGTCTTCTTGCTGTCCCTGTGGGTGGCGTGGCCGCCCATGCCGCGCTGGGCCTGGCAGGACGAGCTCGGGTTCTGGCTGGACCTAGAGCTCGAGGAGGGCCAGCGCGTCTGGATGAACGACAGCCAGGACCCCAACGGGCACACCCGACGCTGGCTGAGCCTGAACACGCCCGGCGTGTGGCTCGGGCACACCCAGGGCCAGCCGACCGGGGGCGACCTGGTGGTGCGAGGCACGGCGGATCGGCACCCTGGGGCGAGCTTCCCCTACGAAGACTGCGAGCTCGAGCCCGTGGCCCTCAAGCGCGGGACCTCGGCCACGGACGGCTGGGTGGAGCTGGGGTCTGAGCCGGTCGTGCTGGCCGCGTATCGGTTAGTGAGCTGCCCCTTCGGAGGGCCCGAGTAACGGGATCTCCGGCTCATCAGGAGGCCTCATGCTCTCTCTCCTCGTCGCGCTCGCCTGCACCAAGGGTGGCGACAGCGCCGACGACAGCGCGATCCTACCCATCGACGCGGACGCCGACGGCTTCGACGACGGCGTCGACTGCGACGACGCCGACGCGGCCGTGAACCCGGACGCCACCGAGGTCTGCGACGAGATCGACAACGACTGCGACGGGCTCGTCGACGACGCGGACGACAGCCTGGACAGCAGCACCGGCGTGGGCACCTGGATGGACGACGACGGCGACACCTACGGCGCGGGGGAGCAGGTCTGGGCCTGCGTCGCGCTGGGTGTGGAGAGCTCGGACGACTGCGACGACGCGGACGCGCTGCAGTTCCCCGGCGCGGACGAGGTCTGCAACGGCCAGGACGACGACTGCGACGGCGTGATCGACGAGGAGGCGGTGGACTTCGCGACCTTCTACGCGGACGCGGACGAGGACGGCTACGGCGACCCCGCTGTCAGCGAGCTGGCCTGCGAGCCCAGCAGCGGCTTCGTGGACGACGCCACGGACTGCGACGACACGGACGGCCGATCAACCCGGAGAGCGTCTGGTACGGGGACGGGGACGGCGATGGATATGGCTCGGTCGACCGCAGCTTCGTGCAGTGCGAGCAGCCCAGCGGCACCGTGACCGACGCCACGGACTGCGACGACAGCGACGGGCACACCTTCCCTGGCGCGGACGAGTACTGCGACGGTCACGACGACGACTGCGACGGGGAGATCGACGAGGACGAGGCCCTGGACGTGGCCACCTGGTACGCCGACACCGACAACGACGGCTACGGGGACTCGGCCACCACGGACCTGAGCTGCGACCAGCCCAGCGGCTTCGTGAGCGACGCCAGCGACTGCGACGACAGCGACAAGTTCGTGCACCCGGGCGCGGACGAGTACTGCGACGGTCACGACGACGACTGCGACGGGGACGTCGACGAGGACGACGCCCTCGACGCGGACACCTGGTACCTGGACGATGACGGCGACGGCTACGGCGACGCCTCCAGCTCCACCGTCGCCTGCTCGCAGCCCAGCGACTACGTCAGCGACGACAGCGACTGCGACGACACGGACCCCTCCATCAGCCCGGCCGCGACCGAGCTCTGCAACGGCGTCGACGACGACTGCGACAGCGGCACCAGCGAGGACGGCACCGCGCTGTTCGACGACGGCTCGACGCTCACCGACTACACCTCGACCCAGACCGGCACCTCGTCGGCACCCGCCGACGTGGCGCTCAGCAGCGACGGCACGCTGACCCTCTGCGAGGGCACCTGGTACGTCAACCTCGACGTCGAGGCCGACGTGGACATCGTTGGGGCCAGCGGGGACGAGACCGCGGTCGTCCTGGACGGCGCGGCCATGGGCTCGGTCGTCGCCATCGAGACCGACGGCCTGGAGGTGAGCCTGGCGGACCTCACGCTGCAGAACGGCTATGGCGACGTCACCGTGCTGAGCAGCAACTCCGGCGGCGGCGGCCTGGGCTGCGACGCCGCCAGCTCGGTGCGGCTCGACAACGTGGTCGTCGACAGCAACGCGTCCCCTTACTACGGCGGCGGCATCGGCTTGAACAGCGAGTGCTCGCTGGTCGCGGACGCGGTCACCCTTTCGAACAACACCGGCACCCACGGCGCCGGGATCTGGCTTCGGGACGCCACCGCGGAGTTCTACGACTCCTTCCTCGAGTCCAACGTGGCCAGCAGCTACGGCGGCCTGTTCTACGCATACTACGGCTCCATCGGCAGTGAGCTCTACCTCGAGGACACCTCGGTGAGCTCGAACAGCACGACCTCCGGCAACGGCATCGACGTCGGACTGGTCTACACCTACTCCACCGTCGAGTGCGTGGGCGACAGCTCCAGCGCGGGCCTGGGCTTCGACAGCCACAGCGGGGGAGGCTCCTACGGGGCGCTGTACTCGGTCTACACGGGCGCCGAGCTGCGCGGCACGAACTGCGACTTCGACGCCACCTCGGCCAGCGTCGTGGACATTGACTGGCAGGGCGAGGAGTACAGCGGCCTGTCCGCGGACGAGAACTTCATCTGCGACGACGACGGCTGCCGCGACCTGGTCGAGTTCGAGACCGGCGCGATCACGAGCAGCTCGACCGGGACCACCTACGGCATGTTCGGCACCGTGACGCTGGCGGACGAGGACACCACGATCGCCAGCTTCTCGGCATACGCCCAGGCCAGCACGGCCAGCTGTCAGCTGGACTGGTACGTGCTCTCCGCCAGCTCCGCGACGGCCAGCAGCTGGACGGTCGAGTGGAGCTCCACCGGCGACGAGCTCTCGACCACGGCGGGCTGGCACAGCTCGGGGGACGTGGGCCTGGAGGTCAGCAGCGGCACCTACTACGCGCTGGCCTACGCCGCGGACTGCGGCAACACCTACTACTACTCCACCTCGGGCCTCAGCACGGACGGCGGCTTTGGCGTCGTGAAGGGCTACGTATACGACGCCTACAGCGCCTACGGCTCCACGGCGTCACCGACGACCTCGACCAGCTACGCGGGCCCCTTCGGGCAGCGCGTCGTCGTCACCTCGGACTGGTAGGATCGGGCATGTCCTGGCTTCGCATGGCGGCGGTGCTCTTCGCCAGTTCGCTGTCCTTGGGGGCGCTGTGCGCCTTTGTGGGCGGCCTCGCCGGGCTCCTGGCCGTGCCCTTCGGGGTGCTGTCGCCGGTGCAGGTGTTCGGCACGCTGGTCGGCTCGGCGCTGGCCTACCTCGTGGGCGGGAGAATGCTGAAGCTGGCGCATCTGCGCTGAGCGGACGCGGGTCCTGGCGCCTCCCCGCGCGCCCGGGCTCGAGCGGCTCGAGCACGCGCTCCTGTCCTCGAGAGTGGCGCTACATCGGGAGGATCGGACACCAGGGCCGCAGCCTGGTCGGGGATCCCGCCTTCCCCTCGGTAGAGTAGGGCGATGAAGTCGGAGCTGAGGGACAGCTCGGGGCGGGACATCCGCTTGATCAGGGCGCTCGGCAAGGGCGGCTTTGGAGCGGTCTGGCTCGCCGAGGTGCGGGACCCCAGCGGCCTGGTCCATCTCATGGCCGTCAAGCTGCTGCACGAGGCGCTCGCCCACGACCGGGACCTCGCCGCGCGCGCCCGAGACGAGGCTCGGCTGATGAGCCAGCTCAACCACGACCACGTGGTCAAGGTGCACGCGCTGACCGAGATCGAGGGTCGCGCGGCGGTCCTCATGGAGTACGTCGAGGGCATCGACTGCACGGCTTTGCTGGCCGACTCGCGTCAGCGCGGCGAGCCGGGGCTACCCCTGACCATCGCGGCGGCCATCGTCGAGCGCAGCGCCAGCGCCCTGCACGCGGCCTGGACGAACCTCTCGCCCCAGACCGGTCAGCCGATGCGGGTGGTGCACCGGGACATCAAGCCCGCCAACCTGCTGCTGAGCGTGCGCGGGGTGGTGAAGGTGATGGACTTCGGCGTGGCCCGGGGCGAGTTCGACCGCGAGGCCGAGACCCAGTCCGTGCAGTTCGGCACCCAGCGCTACATGGCGCCGGAGCGCTGGCTGCACGGCACGGCGGGCCCGGCTTCGGATGTCTACTCGCTCGGCGTGACGCTGTGGGAGCTCCTCTCGGGTGTGCGCTTCGAGCGCCCTCCGCTGTCCGAGTCGGCCTACGTCGCGCACCTCCAGCAGCAGATCGCTGCCCTGCGCGTGCACACCCCGCTGGATCCGGACGCGGCGGCTCGGATCGAGGTGCTGCTGCTGGCGATGATGGCCTTCGATCCCAGCCAGCGGATGAGCGCCTTGGGGGTCAAGGACGAGCTCGGCGCGCTGATCGAGCGGGCCCGTGGGCCGGATCT
>CALGIB010000728.1 GCA_937915955.1 uncultured Pseudomonadota bacterium | reverse complement strand
CTGCCACAGCCGCCCACCCGACGAGGTGCCGATGTCGCGGTACTGCGCGCTGGTGATGATGCTGGAGCTGTTGTGCTGGCTCACCAGCCCACGCGGCGTGGAGCACTACGAAGCGCCGTTCCCCGACCTCGAGGGACGCATCGACCGTCGCACCGTCCAGCGCTGGCTGTCGCGGGCCTCGGAGCGGTCGATGCAGAGCCAGCAGGCGGCGCGCAGGGCCCTGATCGAGAAGAACGAGCCCCGGCCATTCGAGAGATTGTTCCCAGGGGGTTTGTCTCCCCCTGCCACCTTGCTGTGCCGCCACTGGAAAGCCCCAGATGCAGTTGAGGGACTGTGGAGAGGGCTGATCATCCTGGTGGTAGGTGCAGCGCGGTGGGGATTTCGTACTTCCATCCTCCTGGCCGAGGCTCGTGGGAGGCACACACCGGATGAGAACCCATGGTTGATCGGATGAGCTTTCTCAGGGGCGCCACCTGGGAGAGAAGGTAGCCGTTCGCGAGGCGCGGCGGCCAGTGGAAACGCCCATCCGTCCAACAGTCTTCGCCGTAGAGCGGCTCTGCGGGCTGGCGGATGCTCTGCTCGGACCCCGATCCAAGGAGGACACCATGGGTTCGACAGACGAAGAGATCCAGGCGAAGGCGCTGCTGCGCTACTTCGTGATCAGCGCCTACCTGGCGGCCGACCCGCCGCGCGGGCAGAAGGGCGCGATGCTGCGCCAGCTGGCCAGCAAGGTGTGGCGCGACGAGGACGGCGAGGCCTTCACGGCGGAGGCCGAGACCATCCGGGCCTGGGTGCGCCGCTACAAAATGGGCGGCCTGGCCGCGCTGGAGGACAAGCGGCGCACCTACGGCGGCGTACACGCGCTGACCGAGGAGGAGGCGGAGCTGCTTTGCGCGCTGAAGCAGGAGGTGCCCGAGCGGAGCATCGAGCGGGTCATCGCCATCGCCGAGCGCATGAAGGAGCTGGAGCCAGGCAAGGCGCGGCGCAGCACGGTGCACCGGGTCCTGCAGCGCCAGGGCCTGAGCGCGCGCAAGCTGCGCACGGCCGAGGACAAGGACCTGGACCGCTTCGAGGCGGTCGCCCCGAATGACCTCTGGCAGAGTGACATGCTCGCCGGCCCCTGGCTGCCCGACCCCGACAACCCCGGCAAGGTGCGCCGAGCCTGGCTGTCGGCGTTCATGGACGATCACAGTCGGCTGCTGCTGCACGGTCGCTTCGACTTCAAGCAGGATTTGCCCTCTCTGGAGATGGTTTTCAGGCGCAGCCTGCAGAAGTGGGGCCTGGTGTCGCGAGTCTACTATGACAATGGGGCCGTTTATCGGGCCCGCCACATGAAGCAGATCGTGGCCGAACTGGGGATCCATCCCATCATCTTCACCCGCGCTTACAGACCCATGGGTCACGGTAAGATCGAAGCCCTGAATCGATTGATCAGAGCCGCCTTCGTCGCGGAGCTGAAGGCCTCGAGCATCCGTACCCTGGACGAGCTGAACGAAGCCTTCACGGCCTGGGCAGACCTCGAGTACAACAACCAGGTCCACGGCGAGACCGGCCAGACGCCCTTGGCGCGCTGGCGCACGGGCATCGAGCGGGTCCGCTACGCAGACGAAGAGCGCCTGCGCCTGGCCTTCCTCTGGAAGGAGACCCGCACCCCCGACAAGAGCGGCGTCTTCAGCCTGTTCGGCACCCGCTACCAGGTGGGGCCCGAGCTGGCGAGGCGGCGCATCCAGGTCCGCTTCGACCCCGAGGATCTCCACGAGGTCGAGGTGTGGTGGAAGGAGCGCTTCGTCCAACGCGTCCGCCCCTTCGAGGTCCAGCCCCACCGTCGCCCCAAGCCCAAGAAGGTCGAGGCGGTCGTCAGCGACGAGCAGGACGCCAAGAAGCCCGTGGCCGACTGGCTGGGCCACCTGGTCCAGCAGCGGCGTCAGCAGGGCTTCGTGGAGCCCCCGCCGCGCCAGCAGGTCGAGGACGCCAGGCGCCAGCGCGCCGAGGCGGACCAGGCCGTCCTGGCCGTACTGCACGAGCGGCTCGACGACGGCGTGGTCCAGGACGAGACCGTCCTGGAATTCCTGCACCGCTTCGGCCCCTTCGAGGCGGAGGCGGTCACCGGCGTGCTGCAGCGCCTGCTGCTGCACGCCCCGGCGGACCAGCACGTCAGCTACTACCTCGACGCCATCAGGCAGCAGCTGTGGGGAGGCCAGGCATGAACACCCCCACCGTCGCACCCGCCCACAAGCGTCGCCTGCAGGCCCACTTCGCCTTCACGGGCGTGCCCTTTCGCAAGAACATGGTCGCCAGCAAGATGTTCGGCTCCAAGGCCCAGCGTGACCTGTTCCAGGCCCTGCTGATGTGGATCGAGGTCATGGGAATCGCCCTGATCACCGGCCCCAGCGGTGTCGGCAAGAGCATCACCACCCGTCGCTTCGTCCAGGAGCTCGACGAGCAGCGCTACAAGGTCTTCCGCTTCGCCTCGGCGCCCAGCACCGTGCCTGGCTTCCTGCGGTCCCTCAACCGCCTGCTCGGCTTGCCCATGCGGGCCCACACCGCGGACCTGTACGACCAGGCCCAGCGCTTCCTGGGCACCTACGCCACCGAGCATGGGCCCCACCCACTGCTGGTCGTGGATGACGCAGAGAGCTTGTCCGTGCCCGTCCTGGACATGCTGCGCCACCTGACCGCCTACGACCTGGATGCCGAGGACCGCTTCAGCCTGCTGCTGGTCGGCACCCCCGACCTGCTGCGCAACATGGACGACCCCGTCCTCGAGCCTCTGCGAAGTCGCGTCGGATACGCCACTACCCTGAGGTCCTTTGGCAAGGACGACACCCGCAAGTACATCGACTTCCATCTGAAGACCGCGGGCGTCAACCGCGCCCTGTTCAGCGATGAGGCCGCCAACCGCATCTTCCAAGCATCCAGGGGCAAGCCCAGGAGCATCAACCAGCTCGCCCTACAGGCGCTGATCCAGGCCGCTGTCGAGGGCCTCGACACCATCGACACACGCACCATGCAGGCCATCATCGACGCCCACCCCCTCTACGACAATGGCTTGGGAGGCAAGGCATGCGCGCCAGGGACCTGATCCGACGCCTGGTCCCGGGCTGGCTCGACGCCAGGCAGGCCCTCGCCCTGTCCAACTTCTGCATGTCCGCCTCGGAGGCCGTCTGGGACGTCCACGAGGACAAGATGCACCGCTACGTCACCGGCAGGGGCCTGGACGACACCGTGCTTGACTTCGGCAGGCTCGGACCACCGCCCTGCGGTCTGGACGACCTGCCCTTCTGATCACGAACGTAGAGACGGGACACGCCCGATGGGCGTGTCCCAACTGCGTCGACGCCCATGGTGACGTCCTTGTCGGTGATCGTCCTGGTAGCCGTGGGACCCTGCTTGCCGGAGTGTCCCAGCCCAGGACCACTACCGGGGGTCGCTCAGGGATGGGACGCCACGAAGGGCGTCATCCCGGCTGATCCACCGGGAAACTTCGGTGGGATCGAAGCGGTAGAGATGAGTGGGACCGGACACGCTCATGCGCCGGCTGCTCGAAGAGTATGCCGCGACGGGGTTGCCGGCCGCCTA
>CALGIB010000727.1 GCA_937915955.1 uncultured Pseudomonadota bacterium | reverse complement strand
CCCAGCGCCCCAGGGCGTCCACCAGCGCGCCGTTGGTGTTGGACACCTTGCCCAGGTCGATGAGGTCGTCGAAGACCGCCTGCCGGGAGAAGCGGTTGCCTGTGGACGTGAGCAGCACCTCGGTGAGCTCCGAGTAGCCCACCAGCTCCAGCGGCTGGCCGGGCTCCATGCCCTCGACGACCGCCAGGCCGAACTCCTCGAGCGCGTCGAGCCCGCCGGCGTCCTCGACCGAGTCGGACAGGTCCAGCAGCATCAGCAGAGGCTGCTGCGCGTCCTGGTCGTCCCAGGTCCGCAGGGCGTGCTCGCGGCTGCCCTCGTCGACGCTCAGCGCGATCTCGCCAGGCTGCCAGTCGCGGACCCCCCGACCCTCCTGATCCAGCAGCTCGACGACCAGATGTCCCCGGTCCGGCGAGGCGCCGCCCGCGAACAGCGCGGTGGCCTGGATGGGACCTTTGTACGCGCCTTGGCAGGCCAGCAGGGCGATGAGCAGCATGGATCCTCCGGGCTGGGCAGCATATCCGACCCAAGGAGGCTCCCATGCACCTGCTGCTCCTGATGGCCTGCAAGGGCCCCGAGGTCCTGGCCTTTCCCGAGGACTTCCAGTTCGGCTCGGCCACCGCCGGCTTCCAGGTCGAGGCCGGCTGCCCGACCCTCCCCGCCGAGGACTGCGAGGACCGGGCCAGCGACTGGTACCAGTGGGTCACGGACGAGGAGCTGATCGCCGACGGTGGCAACCACCTCTCGGGCGACCCCATGTCCCAGGCGCCCGGGCACTACGAGCTCTACGACCAGGACCTGCAGCTGGCCGAGGACATGGGCCTGACGCTGTTCCGCTTCAGCTTCGAGTGGAGCCGCCTGTTCCCGGACTCCGCCGAGCAGGCCACCACGGTGGAGGAGCTGGCCGCCCTGGTCGACGCCGAGCAGCTGGCCTGGTACCACGACTACCTGGACGCGATGGCCGTCCACGGCCTGCAGCCGGTGGCCACCATCAACCACTACACGCTGCCGCTGTGGGTACACGACGGCAAGGCCTGCCAGGCCGCACCGGACACCTGCGAGGCCAGCGGCTGGCTGGACGAGGAGCGCATGCTGCCGCTCATCGAGCTGTTCACGGCCTTCGTCGCCCAGGAGTTCGCGGACGACATCCAGCTCTGGCTGACCCTGAACGAGCCCCTGGCCGTCATCGTCTCGGGCTACCTGCTGCCCAACGAGGAGCGCACCAACCCTCCGGGCATCTCGGACCCGGACAAGGCCCTGGTCGTGGCCTGGAACATGGCCCAGGCCCACGCGCGCATGAGCGACGCCATCCACGCCGCGGACCCGGACGCCGAGGTGGGCATCGTGGCGAACCTGGGCGTCGCCCGGCCCGAGGACCCCGACAACCCCCTGCACGTGCAGGCCGCGGAGAACCTGTCCTACGTCTACAACGAGGCCATCCTGGAGATGTTCGTGAACGGCCGCCTGGACAGCAACCTGGACGGCGTAGTCGACCTGGAGGACCCCAGCGTCGCGGGCCGCACGGACTGGCTGGGGCTCAACTACTACTTCGCCTTCGAGGTGATCGGCTTCGACGGGCCCGCGCCCGGCTTCGGCGACTACCCGAAGATGACCTTCTTCCCCAAGACCCTGGACGAGGACCCCGCCTACCTGGCGGACGCCATCGACATGACGGCGGCCTGGGGGCTGCCCGTCTGGATCACCGAGAACGGCATCGCCGACCCCGAGGAGGCCGACATCGAGGGCTTCCTGGACCCCTCGCTGGAGATCGTGCGGGAGAAGTCCGAGGAGCACGACATCCGCGGCTACATGTACTGGTCGCTGATGGACAACTACGAGTGGAACCACGGCATGGACATGCGCTTCGGCCTGTACGAGGTGGACCTCGTCACCAAGCAGCGCACGCTGCGCCCCATCGGCGAGCGCTACGCCGAGATCGTGCAGAGTCACGGCTTCCTGGTCGACGACGAGTAGGTCTACACGCCCAGCAGGGCCAGCCCCAGACACCCGAGCATCACAGCGATCTGTACGCGGCCCTGGCGGCGCGCCCCCAGCCACACCCGCAGGCCGTTGCCCAGCAGGTTGCCGAGCGCGATGCAGAGGGCCAGCGCGGACCCCTGGGCCAGGGTGTCCCAGCCCCCGACTCCGCCCGCGCCGTAGGCGAGGATCCGCGCCGCGTGGATGCACAGCGCCGTCAGCGCGGCGCAGGCCACGTACGGCACCCCCGAGAGACCCCGGGCCAGGATGTAGGGCCCCAGGATGAGCCCGCCGCCCCCAGAGGTGGCGCTGACGAAGCCCGCCAGCCCCGCCGCCACCGGGTTCCAGCCCAGGCGAGGCCGCCACTCCAGCTTCAGCAGCGAGCGCAGGACCGCGAGCAAGGCCATGCCGACCATGGCCGCTCGGATCACGGACTCGGGCAGGCCCGTCGCGAACACGCCCCCGAGGAAGGCCCCCGGCGCCGCGCCGAGGACGAGCCAGAGCGCCTCGCGTCGGGGCAGGTCGCCGCGGTACATCCAGAGTCTGTGTCCGTTGGCGAGCAGCAGCGCGGGTGAGGACACCGCCAGCGCCAGCAGGGGGTCCATGACCACCGAGAGGGCCAGCACGAGCACCAGGCCGCCGCCCATGCCCGCGACCGTGGTCACGACACCGGCGAGCACACCTACCCCGGCCA
>CALGIB010000726.1 GCA_937915955.1 uncultured Pseudomonadota bacterium | reverse complement strand
AGTTCGACGAGCTCCGCGAGACGATGGAGCGCCTCGCCGAGCTGGAGCGCGACGACGCCGCGGCCGCAGAGATCCTCCAGGACGCTGCGCTGCTCGCCCGCCGCCACCTTCGACAGGACGACCAGGCCCGCCGCCTGCTGAAGGCCTCGGTCGAGCGCAACCCGGACGACTTCTTCTCGCTGCAGCTGCTCCGTGACGTGCAGCTCGCCGCCTCGGACTGGCGCGGCATGGTCCTGACGCTGGAGAAGATGGCGGGGCTCGCCACCGGCTCGATCTCCGCGCGCCTGCACTACGAGCGCGGTCGCGTCTACGGCGAGCAGCTCAAGGACAACGCGCGCGCGCTCCAGGCCTTCCGCGCCGGCGTCAGCGCCGACCCGGGGCACGTGCCTTGCTTCGTCGCGGCCGAGCGCCTGATGCAGCAGATGGCCGAGTGGACCCCTCTCGCCGAGCTCTACATGACCGAGTCCGCCCGGCGCGAGGGCGCGGACAAGCGCGCCTTCGCGGCCCGCGCGGCTCGCATCTTCCGCAGCCGCCTGTTCGACGAGGAGCGCGCCGCCCAGGCCTACGCCAGCGCCCTTGAGGTGGGCTCGACCCCGGAGCTCCGGCACGAGCACCAGGCCTTCCTGGCGGACTGCAACCGGGACGAGGAGCTGCTGGCCTCGCTCAGCAGCGAGCTCGACTCGGTCCAGGACTTCGAGCGCCCCTACGTGCAGTTCCGCATCGCGCGCCTGCAGGAGCGGCTGGGTCACACCGAGGAGGCCCTGGCCATGTGGCGCGAGGTCGCTCGCGATCCCAGCGCGGTGCCCGCGGCCGAGGCGGTCGCCCGAATCCTCAAGGTGAAGGGCGACTGGCAGGGCATGGTCGCCTTCTGGGGCGAGCGGGCCGAGGTCGTCGACGACCCGAACCTGCGCGTCACCCTCGCCTACCGCATGGGCGAGATCTGCGAGGGGCCCCTCGGAGACACCGCTGGGGCGCGCACCCACTTCGAGTCCATCCTGGACATCGCCCCCAGCTACCTGCCTGCGCTCGAGGGCCTGGAGCGGGTCTACACCCGGCTCGAGGCCTGGACCGAGCTCGCCGCGGTCTACGAGCAGCGGGCCATCCTGAGCGAGGAGCCCGCCGCGATCGCGCTGCAGCTCCACCGCGCCGGATCGGTCTGCGAGTTCCGCATGGCCGACGGCGCCCGGGCCCGGGACTTCTACCGCCGGGCCCTGGACCACGTCGCCGACTTCCCCCCCAGCCTGGACGCCATGCTGCGCGTGCTCGAGGCCGAGGGCGCCTGGACCGAGCTGGCCGGGACGCTGCGGACCGCCGCGACGGCCAGCCAGGACGGCAGCCAGCAGGTCAGCCTGTACTACCGGGCTGGCCGCGTCTTCGCGGACCGGACCGAGGACAGCGCCAGCGCCGTGGCCTGCCTGGAGAAGTGCCTGGAGCTCTCGCCGGGCTTCCTCTCGGCGCACTACCTGCTCAAGGAGCTCCGCGCCGCGGGCGGCGACTTGCAGGGACACTACGAGCTCCAGCGCTCCGAGGCCGACGCCGAGGTCGAGCTGGACCGCCGCGCCTGGCAGCTGCTCGCTGCGGCTGACATGGCCCAGGGCCTGGCCGAGGTGGACGCGGCCGCAGTCGTCCAGGAGGTCCTGGACGTCGAGCCCTCGCACCCCGGCGCCATGGCGCTGCTCGAGCAGGCCTGGCATCGCAGCGGGAACCTGGCCGGCCTGGTTGGGCTATACCGCAACGCCGCCTCGGCGGCCGAGAGCGAGCAGGAGCGCGCTCGCCTGGCCGCCAGCCTCGCCGAGGTCCTGCGCGACCTGGGCGACAGCATGGGCTCGGTCCAGGCCGCGGGTGAGCTGATCAGCGCCGAGGAGGCCGTGGACCGGCCGCTGCTGGCCATCGCTCGACTCTGCGAGGGGCTGAACTACTGGGAGGAGAGCTATCGGGCCCTGGCCGCCGCGGGCGAGGTCTACGACGCCGCGCGCCTGCAGGAGGACTACCTCGAGGCCCCCGAGCTCGCGATCCAGGGCTACGAGGCCGTGCTCGCCGCCGACGGGACCAAGGTGGCTGCGGCCGCCGGGCTGGCTCGGCTGCAGCGCAAGGCCGGCAACCGTGAGGCCCTGGCCGAGGCTCACTTCCGGCTCGCCGGAATGTTGGACTCCCCCTCGGTGCGGGTCGTGCACGCGGTGCTCGCCGGTCACCTCTTCGAGGGGCTGGAGCGCCAGGACGAGGCGCTGGCCAGCTACGAGCTCGCCTTCGCCTCCCGCCCTTCGGCGGGCAAGGCCTTCGAGGGTGCGCGCCGCATCCTGGTCGACCGGAAGGACGCGGACGCGCTGGCGGCCCTGTACGCCGGCCTCAACGAGTCGGATCCGGCCGGCCTGGCCTCCGCGCTGGAGGAGGCGCAGTCTGCGGGCTCGGCGGCCGACGCGCTGGCGGAGGCCGGGGATCTGGTCTCGCTGGTTCGCCGCGAGGCCGCGCTGGAGTCGGCGGGGCGCTGGCAGGAGGCCTTCGACGTGCTGCGCGCTCGGACGGAGCTGCTCCAGGACCCCGACCAGCGCGCGGCCGCCGAGGCCAAGCAGCGCTGGATGCTGGCCGAGAAGCTGGCCGAGACCGAGCAGGCCTGGGACCTGTACCGGCAGCTGCACGAGGAGCGGCCGGACGACACCGAGGTGCTCGAGGCCCTGGCCCGAATCGCTGGGGCCCGTGGCGAGGTCGACCTGGGCGTGCAGTACCTGTCCAACCTCGCGGCCAGGTCCAACGACCCGCTCGCGTCGGCGCGCTACCAGCGTCGGATCGGCGAGATCCACGAGCGCAACGAGTCGGGCGAGGCCGCCCGGGATGCCTACCTGGCGGCCCTGGATCAGCACCCCGAGGACACCGAGGCCCTGGCTGGTCTGCGCCGCGTGGCCGAGGCCGAGGGCGACTGGCAGGCCATGGTCGGCGTGCTCGCTCGCGAGGCCTCGCTGGTCGAGGGCGTGGACCAGGTGCAGCGCTACGCGGAGATCGCCCGCATCTGGCAGGACCGCCTCGGGGACGACGCCGTCGCCGCAGACGCCTGGCGCAAGGTGCT
>CALGIB010000725.1 GCA_937915955.1 uncultured Pseudomonadota bacterium | reverse complement strand
TACGACTCGGGCGTCGTGACGGCGAAGCACAACCCCATCTCGGTGGCTCGTGCGGCGATGTTCGGTGAGCTGCGCATCCTGAAGAACGCCGAGGGCAGGGTGGTCTCCCACATCCACCCGGATCTGTTCGAGTGGAACGAGGGCATCTCCAGGGACGCCATGGCCCTGCGGTACGAGCTGCTGCCCCAGGCCTTCGAGGCCCTTTGGGAACGGGGCGTGCCGCTGATGGGCCGGGAGCCCGTGCTGGCGATCGAGGCCCGGCGCGCGCAGCTCCTGGCGTTCTGGGCGACCCGCACGGACACCCCCGAGGGCGAGATCGTGCGCGGACTGGTCGTGAACTTCCTGGCCGCGGTCGTGCAGACCAGCCCGCACCCGCTCACCGCCGAGGAGATCCAGAAGGCCGAGGACCGAGCGGGTCGGGTCCTCGGCCTCTGAAGACGAGTCCTGGGGTGTGCTGGGGAGCGCGAAGGTGGGAGGGAGAGATCGTCGTAGAGGCTCTCCAGCCCACCCCAGGACTAGGCACCGCGGCTGCGGCGACCTCCGGGGGAGGTGTCGGGATCGAGCTGATCCAGCAGCTCGAGGGCGCGTCGGGGCGCGCGCAGGGTGTGGGCGTCGAGGCCCCGGTCCTCGCAGGCCTCGACCAGCAGGGTCAGGGCGGCGCGCAGGACCCAGTCGTCCAGGCCCTCGCCCAGGCACCTGGGCTCGAGGAGGCGGCTCAGGGTGGTGCCTGCCCAGAGGAGGGCCTGGTCGCCTGGCGGCGGGGACAGGCGGGCGGTCAGGAGGACGAGGGGAGCGCGAAGCTCGGCCAACTCGTCGCGCGCGCTGGGGCCGTCGTGGGCCAGGGCGGTGCTCACTGTATGCATCCTCCTACAGCTCCAGACACCGCAGCCAGGGTGAATGTTCACCGTGGATCCTGGAAAAGTGCGGATGGACTGGGGCTGGAGCACGCTCGCCTGACCTCGTGTGCTGAGATCAGCTTGGCTTCGATCCTGCGCGGTGGCAAGCCCTGAAGCTCAAAAAGAGTCAGTGTTTTTCATACAGGCGGTGTGCCCACCACCGCCCCTCGACCGCTACTCGTCGCTGGCGACCTTGGTCCGCGCCAGGTGGTCGCCCAGCCGCCGCCCCTCGGGATCGACCACCGTCATGCCCAGGTCGAGCAGCATCATCAGCCCGACCAGCCCGAAGAACAGCGTGCCGATGGGGTCCGGCAGGATCGCGCCCGTCCAGCCCAGGATCAGGTAGCTGTTGCGCAGCAGCGCCTGCTTGTTCGTTGCCGGCTTGCCCGTCTCGGCGTCCACCAGCCGCGTGCCGCCCAGCCAACGGCCCAGCCCGTAGCGGCCGCCGTCCATGTCTCGGGCGCCCATGTAGATGGCGTTGCCCAGGCTCGTGACCATGCCCGTCAGGCCGAAGGTGAAGGGGGACAAGAAGAGCCCCAGCAGCTCGGCGCCGGTCATCAGCGCGACCTCGGCTCCCGCGCGCTTGAGCCGCACGGGCAGAGCCGCCTTCACGGGGGTCAGCGCGCTGGCGCCGCCCTCGTAGTCGCAGGTGGTGCTCAGGCACATGCCATTGCGGGAGAGCTGGAGGCCGCAGCGAGGACAGGATTCCGCCATGCGCAAAGGCTAGCACGCTCCCGTGCTCCAAGCCTGGTTCGCCGGTCCATGGGCTCCGAGGTTCATGTGCTGCTCGCTCTGCTCTCCTTCGCCGCGGCCGAAGACGCCCCCGCCGACCGCTACATCCTGGGCTCGTACGGGCGCGCCCAGGCCTCCTCGGACCTCTCCGGCGGGCGAGGGGAGTCGGTCAACGTCGTGGCCTACGGCCCTCGGCTCGAGGCCTCGCCCTACGCTGAGATCGACCTCGGCTTCCAGCACGTCGCCGACGGCGCGACCCGCTTCTCCGCGCTGATCACCCCGGCGATCGCCGGTGACCTGTTCCACTACGACGGGCAGTGGGACGCCGATCTTGCGGTGCGCAACCTCTACGCGATGGCCGAGCTGGATCGAGGCCCGGGGACCCTGACGGCCTGGGCCGGCTCGCGCATGTACCGGGGCGACGACGTCTACCTGCTGAACTTCTGGCCTCTGGACATGCTCAACACGCTGGGCGGCGGGCTCGGCTACGGCGACGAGCGCTTCGAGGTGGCGGCGCACGTCGGCTTCAACCGCGTCCTGGGCCAGGACTTCCAGCTCCAGACCTGGGCGCGCCCGGAGCCCGGCGGGGTCGGCGAGCAGGACGTCGTCGTCCTGGACCGCCAGCGACGCATCGCCAGCCTCAAGGGCCACTACCAGCTCCCCGTGGGCGAGCGCCTGACCCTGCGCGCCAAGGCCTACGGCGAGCTGCACCACCTGGCCGAGGGCACCCGCCTGGTCGACGACGAGTTCGAGCAGGCGCTGCCCGAGGACATCGGCGCCGCGGTGGGCCTGCAGCTCTCCGCCTGGGGCTGGGCCCCCCACAGCTACGCACACCTGTTCTACAAGCGCAGCTCGGGCCTGGCGGCCTACGGCGAGCTCAGCATCCCCAGCTCCGGCCTGGCCCCGGACTACACGGTGGCCGCGGCCCGCGAGGAGATGTTCGCCCTGGCGTTGAACCAGGAGATCGCCGAGCGCGTGAGCTGGTCGGCGGGCGCCTACGTGCGCGGCTTCACCGACGCGGACGGCCAGGAGCTGGACGTCGACGACCGCTGGGAGCTGGCGCTGGCGACCCGGCCTATCGTGAACATCGGGCAGTACGTGGGGCTGGGGATAGAGGCCAGCCATCAGTGGCTGCGCCCCAACGGCCTGAACCCTCGGACCGAGCAGCACGACGTCCCGCAGGTCACCAAGCTGTCGCTGCTGCCCATGCTCAAGCCGGCGCCGAACACCTTCGCGCGGCCGATGATCCACCTGACCTACACGGTCTCGCTCCTGAACGAGGACGCGCTGGCCTGGTACGACCCGCTGGATCAGCGGGCCAGCTCGCAGGTGCAGCACTTCGTCGGCCTGGGCGCCGAGTGGTGGATGAACAGCCAGTCCTACCGCTGAGGGCCGGCCCCTGGCTTGAACCCGCTGTCCAGGCTGGCCCCGACCAGGTGCACCTGCTCGACGGCGGGCAGGCCCTCCCAGCCGCGGTGGAGCTCGCGCACCAGCACGACCACGCGCTCCTCGTAGGGGCTAGGGATGTAGCCCAGCACCTCGTGGCCCCAGCTGAACGGCAGCTCGTCCCGGCTCGTCACGGCCAGCGCCGCGATGCTCTTCTCACCCTGCTCGGAGGATCGCAGCAGCAGGGTCACGGGTACGCTCGTGACGCCCGGCTCGCCGGTGGGGTTCAACGGCCCCGTCACCAGCCGCGCGTCGAGGAGGTCCGCTCCTCGCACCACCGGCAAGGGCCGCAGCCTCAGGTCGGCTTGAGCCTGGACGCCGTGCTTGACCAGCAGGGCCTCGATGTTCCCGAGCTCGTGCTGCCACAGGCTCGCGACGTCGACGATCTCCGCGCAGCTTCCCTCGCTCCACGTCAGCGTCTCGACGGTCTTGTCCGTCACCAGGCTGAGCACGCTGACGGACCACTGGTAGCAGCCGACCGCCTCGTCGGGGGCGATGTAGAGCACCCCGAGCTTGCCGTCCTCGCTGAAGCCCAGGGGCCGGACCTCGGCGTGGAGCAGGGAGCTCGGGGGCTCGTCGCGGTGAGGCACCACGTCGGCGGGGACGGGCAGCGCTCCGGCCAGGCTCAGGCCCAGCAGACTCAGGATCACGCCGCACCTCGGGTCTCTTGCCCTCGGACCTGCCGCAGCAGGTCCAGGATGTGCTCCACGACCTCGTGGGGCTGCTCGGCCACCGGGGCGTGGCCCCAGCGCTCGGGGCGGTGGACCTCGGCGTGGGGCAGGTGGTCCCGGAAGTACTCCAGGCACTGAAGCCAGAACAGCCGCTCCTGGCGCCCCCATAGCAGGCGGACGGGCGCCTCGATGCGGCGCAGGGCGTCGGGTTGCAGCAGCTGCCCAGGCTCCAGGCCACGCAGGAAGCGGTGCACGTGTGGGCGCCTCATCGTCTGCAGGATGGCCCAGGCGAACAGGCGCTCGCTGGGCACCCAGCGCGTGAAGGCGCGCCGCGTGAACTCCAGGGCTTGGGCGTGGTCCTGGATGACGAGCGGGTCCAGCATCGTGCGCAGCGCGCCCTCGTCCATCAAGGCACCGCCCGGCGAGACCAGGCACAGGCCCAAGGTCTTCTCGGGCCGCAGCGAGGCGTAGTGCAGCACCCCGGCGCCTCCCAGTGAGACGCCGAAGAGCAGCGCGGGTTCGTCGAGCACCTGGTCCAGGGTCTCGACCAGCGCCGCGTCCAGGCTGGTGCTGTCGAAGCCGTCCAGGGGCAGGTGCGACTCACCGTGGCCCAGGAGGTCCGGCATGATCAGGCGGCTCACGTGCGGGAGCAGGCCCAGCGCCATCGGCCGGAAGTGGGCGGCTCGGCTGGCCAGGCCGTGCAGCAGGACCACGGGCGGCAGCTCTCCGCGACCGGGCCCATCCAGCACGTGGACCCTGCCCGCGCTGGTCTCGACCCAGCGCTGGGTGAAGCCCCGTCGCAGCAGATCGGCCTGGATGATGCGGTCGAAGACGGTCAGCACGGCGACATTCTGCCACCCCTACCCAGGCCCCCGCCCGGGGGACGCCTGCTCCCTGGGCTGGCGCTGCTGCTGGCCTCGCGCAAACGCCGGATCAGCCGCTGAGTTCGCGGGCGAAGTCCAGGATGGTCTCGGCCACCTCGCCCGGCCGCTCGGAGAACGGCGAGTGCCCCCAGCCCTCGGGTCGGAACACCTGCACGTCCGGGATGTTCTCGCTGTAGTAGGCCAGATCGGCCTCGGTGAACATCTTCTCGTCCAGGCCCCAGTACATGCGCGTCGGCATCGTCAGGCGCTCGAGCACCTGCGGCTGGATGTAGTCGTGCTCGCCCATGGCCTCGATGAAGCCGTGTACGTGGGGCTGGTTCAGCTGGCCCAGCGCGATCCAGCTCAGCAGGGGCTCGAGCGGCACGCGACCGGCGAACAGCCGCCGCATGAACTGGCGGGCGCCCTCGCGGTCCCGGACGGTGAAGCGGCTCAGCATGGCCTGGAACTCGGAGTCCGACATCACGGCGCCGGCCGGGCTGACGAGGAGCAGGCCCCGGACCAGGTCGGGGTGGCGCGAGGCGAAGTGGATCATCCCGTAGCCGCCCAGCGAGTTGCCGAAGACCAGCGCTGGCTCGGGGACCGCCTGGGCCAGGGCCTCGGCGATCGAGTCGGTGACGTCGGGGCCCCACAGCCCCTGCTCGGGCAGGTGGCTGAGCCCGTGCCCCAGCATGTCGGGCACGATGATCCGCGAGAAGTGACGGGTGAGGCGGGGAATCAGCGTGCGGAAGTGGCTGCCGCGGCTGCTCAGCCCGTGCTGGAGCACCAGGGTCGGCAAGGGCCCGGGGCCCCGGCGCTCGAGCACGTGCAGGGGGCCCTTCGAGGTCTCGACCCAGCGGCTCCGGAAGCCCAGAGCGCGCAGGAAGTGGAGGCTGAGCCAGTCGACAACGCGGACCATCGGCCCCTCAGCTAGCCTGTTGCGTCGCTCCCTGTCAGGCCTCATGTGCTCGGGGAGCCCCTCGCCGGTCCAAGTCGCCCGAACCCGGGTCCCGAATGCTGCTCCTCGTCACGGCGGCGCTGTCCGCTCAGCCCCACTTCTCCTACCCCAAGCTGGTCACCGCCAACGGCTACGGCGTCGCCGTGCTCAACGGCAGCAACGACGGCGGCGTGGTGCTGGACGTCTTCAGCGACCACCTCTACCAGCAGTACAGCGCGGACCAGGCGCCCACCCGCGACCTGCTCTACGACAGCTACTTCGGCCTCCGTGCGGGCGGTGGGAGCGGCTGGCTGACCTCGGCCGACGACTACCGCCTGATCCCCGGGACCAACGTGATCGAGGTCGAGCGCAGCCAGGGCGACCTGAGCCTGCTCGAGGTCGCCTTCGCGCCCATGGAGCACGAGGCGCC
>CALGIB010000724.1 GCA_937915955.1 uncultured Pseudomonadota bacterium | reverse complement strand
GCAGGTGATGGATCACCTCGGGGCCCAGGTTCAGTCGCACAAGTCCTCCAGATCGTATGGGGTTTCCAGCACGCGCGCCGGCACGCCGCGGGCCTGGAGCTGCTGCGCGAGCAGACGTCCGGGCGGCAGGATCCACACCTCGGTGGGTCGAAGGCGTCGCAGGCTGTCGAGGCAGCGGGTCCAGCGCACGGGCTGGGTGAGCTGGGCCAGCAGCAGAGGCCGCAGATCCTGATGGGCGGGCTGTGGCTGTCCGTCGCCGTTGGTCAGGAACAGGCCGCGGCCGGGTCGGGGGCGCAGGCGGGCCAGCGCCCTCGCGAAGTCGGGGCGTGCCGAGGCCATCGCGCGGCTGTGCCAGGGGCCGAGGGTAGGGATGCGCCGCCCGACGAGTCGATCGAGAGGACCCGAGGCGATGCGCTGGCCGGGGTTGTCCACGGCGAGATCCAGCCCTCGCGGGAGCCGCCCTTCGAGCACGCACATGCCCCCGGGCCGCTCGCGCGCCGCCGCCGCCATCGCCAGGCCTCGGGCCCGGGCCAGGGCCACGGTCGCGTGGGTGTCGATGGCGCCGGTGGCCGACCAGGCGCAGAGCTCCCCCAGCGAGTGGCCGGCGACGATCTGGGGAGGGCCGGGCAGGCGCTCCGCAACGGCCAGCGCCAGGCCGACCAGCAGGGGCTGCAGGCCCTCCGTACGGGACCAGGCTCGGCCACCACGCTCCAGCGCCTGGACGAGGTCCAGCCCGGCGGGCTCGGAGAGCTCCTGGAGCCGCGCGCGCACGCCGGAGTGGTCCAGCCAGGCCCGCCCATCGCCGGGACGCTCGTGCCCCTGTCCTGGAAAGACCCAGGCGATCACAGGGACATGCCTCCGTCGACGCAGAGCTCTGCGCCCACCACGTAGCTGGCCTCGTCCGAGCAGAGCCAAAGGGCCGCGGCCGCGACCTCGTCCGCCCGTCCGCTGCGGCCCATTGGGATGGCCTCGCTCCAGCGCTGGTGCAGCTCCCTCGGCATCCGTCGGGCCATGCCGACGTCCAGCAAACCCGGGATCAGGGCGTTGACCCTCACCCCTCGGGGAGCCAGCTCTCGGGCCAGGGCCCGGGACAGGCCCAGCAGGCCGGCCTTGGCGGCGGTGTAGGCGCTCTGCCCCGGGGCTGCGCGGAGGGCGGCGACGGACGCGATGTTGAGGATGGCGCCGCGCCCCTGGGTGACCATGCCCCGGGCCACCCCGCGGGTCAGCCGGGCGGTGCCGATCAGGCCGACCTGCAGCACCTCCTCGAAGGCCGAGGGATCGTCCATCAGGAAGTCCCCGGCGTGGGTCAGGGCGGCGTTGTTCACCAGCACGTCCAGCCGGGCGGCCTGCAGCGCCGAGAGGCTCTCTGCGCGACCCAGGTCCAGCTGCACCAGCTCCCCCCGGCCTCCGGCCTGCTCGATGGTGTCCAGCACGCGCTGGGCCTTGCGGTCCTGCACGCGGTAGCCCAGCAGCACCTCGGCCCCCTCGGCTGCGAAGGCCGTCGCCAGGCCAGCGCCCAGCCCCCGGGACGCGCCCGTGATCAGCACGCGCCGGCCCTCGAAGCGCTTCATACCGGGCCCAGCAGCGGGCCCAGGTCCTGCTCCGCGCCCGCGTAGCTGTGCTTCTGCACGTCGACGCGCAGGCTGCGGTTGTAGAACAGCGGTGGGCTGACGATCCGCCCCTCGTCCAGGGCCTGCTCGGGCCAGGCCACGTCGGCTCGGACCATGCCCAGGCCGAGGTATCCAAGCAGCGGAGATCGCAGGACTTCCAGCAGTTCGCCTCGGATCTGGCCGTCCTGGTGGAGGGGGCCGCCGACCGGCAGCTCGCCCGGCAGTCGAAGCCAGCAGAGGCGCCGCTCGGGCGTGGATCTGACGCCCCGCAGCCCGGGCACGTCGCGGCCCAGCTCGACGCGCCACAGCAGCTGCAGCTCGCCCGGCTCACGGCCGCGCATGCCCCGGTGGCGGATACAGAAGAAGCCGTTCTCCAGCGAGCAGAGATCGCGGCTGCCCTGGTCGGCCTCGACCACGTCCAGGTCCTGGCCGAGCTCCATAAGCCGGCCCCAGGCCTCGGCCTCGCGCGCGGCGGGGACCAGCAGGTCGTATCCGAACTCTCCCGTCTTGCCCGAGCGCAGGCAGACGCCGCCGAGCTCGTCGACCAGGAACAGCGTCTGGTAGGGCACGCCGACGACCTCGGGGCCGACGAGCTCGGCCAGCAGCTCCCAGGAGAAGGGACCGTCCAGCGAGAGCAGGGTCCAGGCCGGGCGCTGGTCCTCCCACGTGGCCTCCAGTCCCTGACCGTGGGCCTCTAGGATGGCGCCAAGCTGCTGGGCGCTCAGGCCCTCCGCCAGGAGCAGGTAGTCCAGGTCATCGACCGCGACGCTGAGATCGGCCAGGACCCCCCCGTCCTCGTCCAGCAGCAGGGTGGGCAGGATCTGACCGTCGCGCACGAAGAGCGGCCTGGGGCTGATGGCGTCGACCAGCTCGAAGGCCTGCTCGCCAGAGACACGCACGATGGCGACCTGGTCCGAGCGGGACAGCGCCACGCCCTCCCGCAGCGCGCGGTAGGCGGTTGGGAGCACTGGAGTCTGAACGATCTCAGTTGGTTGATTAGGTTCACCCCGGGCCTCGGCGTCCAGCTCGAGCAGCAGGGTCAGCAAGGTGTTGACCGTGCGCAGCCCGGCCCTGCCCCGGGCGTCCTCGGGCACCCGGATGCCGGTCTCCTTCTCCAGGCCCACGACCAGGTCGACGGCGTCCACGCTGTCCAGGCCGAGGCCGGTGCCGAACAGCGGGGTGTCGGGCTGCACCTGCGTGGGCTCGATGCGCAGCTTGAGCTGCTCGATGAGCACGCGGCGGAGGGCGAGCAGCAGGGTCTCTCGTGTAGGGGCCATCATCGGCGCAGCCTAACCGGCCTCGAACAGGCGCCCTCGGCTCCCCTCGCCCTCGTCGAGCAGGACCGTGATCACGGTGTCGAGCTCCGGCCGCTGGGCCAGCCAGATCCTGGCGAGGCGCTCGCCCTGAGCGAGGGAGTCCGGGCCCGCCGTGATCACCTCGACCGGGCCTTGGAGGCCCAGCTCGCGCGAGCAGGCGCCCGCGGGCGCGACCAGCAGGCTCCGGGCGAAGGCCGCCGCGCTCATGCCGCTCATGCCGGACTCCTCGATCGAGGCTTGGAGCTCGCCCAGGCTCTCGGGCGAGACCCTGTCCTGGGCGACGATCAGGCCGAGGCGCTGGCAGGCCCGTCGCGAGAGCCGCAGACCGGACAGCCGGCAGAGCTCCTGGACGGTGGCGCAGAGCAGCACGCCGGACAGGTCCATCCGTCGGCGATCGACCCCGCGCACGAGCCGCTCGGCGTCCTCCACGCTCAGGGCGCAGCGGGCGGCGAGCCGGCTCGGGCGCCGCCCCCGGGCGATCTCGGTCGGCGGTCCTACGAGCAGCGCCACGTGGACGCCGCCGAAGGCCGAGTTGCAGGTCAGCAGGACCTGGGCGGGGCCGGCTCGGAGCCGGGGCACCGGGTCGGCGGGGGCGCCGGGGCGAGCTCGGGAGAAGCCGAGGGTGGGCGGCAGCAGGCCGCGCTCCCGCAGCAGCAGGCTGCAGGCCAGCTCGAGCGCTCCGGCGGCCCCCTGGGCGTGGCCGAGCAGGCCCTTGAGCGAGCTGGTCGGCTTGGGACCCAGAGCTCGCGTCAGTCCTCGGACCTCGGCGTCGTCGTTGGCGAGCGTGCCGGTGCCGTGGGCGTTGACGTGCTGCACCTGGGCCGCGTCGAGGCCGGCGTGCTGCAGGGCGGACCGCACGGCCTGGGTCACGCCCCGTCCGTCCGGTGCGGGCTGGGTGGCGTGGTGTGCGTCGGCTGCTCGGCCCACCCCCAGCAGGGCGGCGAGGGGCTCGGCGCCGCGGGCTCGGCCGTGCTCGGGCGTCTCGACCAGGAACAGCCCGGCGCCGTCGCCCAGGCTCATGCCCTCGGGCTCGGAGAAGGGCGCGCACCCGCCCTCGGACATGGCGCCCAGCACCTGGAAGCCGGCGTAGACGGTGGGCGTGATGACGTCGACGCCTCCGGCCAGCACAGCCGGCAGCTCCTCGCCCAGCAGCTCCAGGGCCAGACCCAGCGCCGCGGTGCCCGAGGCGCAGGCCACGCTGACCACGATGACGGGGCCCCCCAGGCCCAGCTCCCGAGCGATCGACCGGGCCAGCTCATGGACCCCCGCGCCCGCCTCCTCCAGGTTGGTGCCCAGGATCAGACCCAGCCCGCTCCGGTCCAGCTCGGGGGCCCCGGCCAGGGCCTCCTCGCCGGCGGCGCGGGCGAAGGTCCGAGCCATCGACCAGGCGTGCTCGTGGTCCTCGGGGCCTTCGATCCGTCCGTTGAAGCCCGGGACCAGGCCCACGGGCCGGGCCGGCAGACCCTCGAGGGTGAAGCGCTCCAGCGCGCTCAGGCCGCTGCGCTCCTCGAGCAGGGCGCTCAGCAACGCCTCCCGTCCGAAGCCGTGGGCGTGCACCACCCCCAGGCCTGTGAGCCAGGGGCTCACGCGTCGCCGGACTCCGCCGAGGCGGCCTCGTCGGCGGTGCGCACCGCGGCGATGATCAGCGTCACCAGGCCGACGATGAGCATCACCACCGAGGCGGTCAGCGTGACCAGGCCCACGGCCAGCAGCACCAGGGCCAGGTCGGCGCCCCCCTCACCCAGCAAGACGGCGGCTCCCACCGTGCCCGCGCCCACGACCAGCAGCGCGCCGCCCACGCCGAGGCGGAAGGCGGCCCGCTTCTGGTAGGCCTTGGCGCTGGCGTCGTCCCGGTCGGGCAGCCACTCGATCAACCCGCCCTGGCCCCCGTCCTCGACGGCCAGCGCGCTCCAGGTCGCCGCCTCCTCAGGCGTGGCCTCGAGCCCGGTGTCGGGCCCCAGGGCCCTCTGGACTGTGCACAGCCAGGCCTCGCTCTTGGTGGTGACCTCGTCGAAGACCAGGCTCAGGGGCTGGCGCGTCATTCGGAAGGAGCTGTGGCGGACCATGTCCCGCAGGTGCTTGCGCGCGCTGGCGTCGATGCCCGACTCGGCGGCGACCTGCTCGATCATCTCGCCCGCGGCCAGCACCGCGTCGGGATCGTCCCGGATGGCCCTCTGCACGAAGCCGCGGTCCTCGTCGCTCATGGTCTTGAGCTGGGAGAGCATCGAGACGGTCGCGTAGTCCATCTCGGCGGCGTGCTCCTGCACGAGGCTCTGGACCCGGGGATCCAGCCTGTCCCGGTTGGAGAGGCTGCCCACGCCGCTGGTGAGCAGCAGCGTGCGCATCACCGAGCGGATCAGCTGGGTGGCGGCGTCGCCCCGGGTCTTGCCCACCAGCCGGCGCGCGGGGCCGAGGGCCGGGAGGTCCAGGCGGTCGATGCGATCGAGCTCGCGGCGGATCCGGCGGAGGCGCCGCTGCATCTGGCGATCGTCCAGGGAGGGTGTCTCTGCGGCGGCCACGCCGCTGGTTCCGGCGGCCAGTCCGGCGAGGCCGGCTCCGAGGAAGTCACGTCGCTTCACGGGCGCTCCAGGGTCGAGTCGCTACAGTAGCGTGTGATGCGCGAGCTCGATGTCATCGTCCTGGGTGGAGGCGGCGCCGGCCTGAGCCTGGGCCTGCAGCTGCTGACCGCGAGCCCCGGGCTGCGGGTGGCCGTGCTCGACAAGCGGCCTCTGCCCGGAGATCCCGAGCGCGTCCGCCTGGGTGAGTCCGTCAGCGAGGCGGCCGGCTGGTACCTGTCCGAGCGCCTCGGTCTGGCCGCGCACCTGCGTGATCAGCACATCCTGAAGCACGGGCTGCGCTTCTTCTTCGGCGGCGGCCAGGGCCTGTCGATGGGCCTGCGGCCCGAGTTCGCGGCGATGCGGCCGGGCGGTGGGTTCTGGGAGCTGCCCTTCGCGGGCACCCACCCGCCCACCTACCAGCTCCACCGTGGCCGGCTCGAGGCCCACGTTGCCGCGCGGGTTGGCGCGCTCGGCGGCCTGCTGCTGGGGGAGCGCGAGGTGGACGACATCGAGCTGGGTCCGCCCCATCGGGTGGGGGATCTCCAGGCCCCCTGGTTGGTGGACGCCAGCGGTCACGCGGGCCTGCTGGAGCTCGAGCTGGGTGGTCGCCACAGCCTGGACCACAGCGTGCTGGCCACCTGGACGTGGACCGCCGCGCGCGTGGATCCTGACCGCTTGAGCAGCTCGGCCGCGTTCGGCGAGCGCACTCCGACGGACCTGCGCTGGCGCAGCACGAGCCACCTGATGGGGCCGGGCTACTGGCTCTGGCTGATCCCGGTCCCCGGCGGAGGGACCAGCGTGGGCCTGGTCCGGGATCCCGCGCTGGGCAGCCTGGCCTCGCCGGGGGCGCTGCGCGACTGGTGCCGCTCGCACGAGCCGGAG
>CALGIB010000723.1 GCA_937915955.1 uncultured Pseudomonadota bacterium | reverse complement strand
AGCGCCAGGAGCACCCCCACCGCCAGCAGCCCCAGGCCCGGGATCAGGCCCAGCGCCGCCTCGCCCCCGCTCACCCGGCCCTCCTGGGTCAGGGCCAGCCAGGCGGCCATGCCCGCGGTGGTGGCGCCGATCACGGCCAGGATGCCGCCCAGGCCCGCCCGATCCATGCGCATCCGCAGCGCCACCACGGCGGCCAGGCCGATGGCCAGCAGCAGCGCGCAGCCCATCACCAGCCCGATGGAGACGGGGCCCCAGCCTGCGAACACCAGGCCCATCGCGCCCAGGGTCAGGGCGGCGTGCATCACCTTGTCGGCCCTGCCCACCCAGGGCGGGTCGGCCGCGGGGTGCTGGGGGGTCAGGCGCCAGCCCAGGCCCCCCGCGACGATCAGCGCCAGGCCGAAGGGCGCCGCGACGCCCCCGTAGCTGAGCGCGGTCTGGGCCGTGATGCCCCCCGGGCTGAAGATGGGGCTGCTGCCGATGGCCAGCAGAGGGGCCACGACGCCGCAGGCGATCAGGCTGCCCCAGAAGCTGCGCATCTGACCCTTGATCGCCAGCCGGAGCAGGCCCGCCAGCATCAGCTCGAAGCCCGTGGCGATGCGCACCAGGCTGCCCGTGGCCGGGGCGAGCACCGCGACGACCGCCGCGCCCGTGGCGATCAGCGCGAGATCGAAGGCCCGTCCGGCCAGGACGAGCTCAGCCTGTCGTCGTAGGGCGGGCAGCACAGGTGACATGCTCGCAGATTAGGCTCCCGGAGCGGAGGAGAGCATCGTGGACGAGACTCGAGCCGGCCAGGCGCCCGCCTCGGACACCCTGGCCGACCAGGCCCTCACCAACCTCGTCAACCAGTTCGCTCGGCCCCTGGACTTCCTGCGCGAGCTGGTCCAGAACGCCATCGACGCCGGCTCGCCCCGGGTCGAGGTCTGGGTGCAGTACGAGCCGCCGAAGACCCCGGGTCCGGGGGTGCTCGAGATCCACGTGGACGACTTCGGCGAGGGCATGGACGAGGACGTCATCGACAACCACCTCACCCGCCTGTTCTCCTCGACGAAGGAGGACGACCTCACCAAGATCGGCAAGTTCGGCATCGGCTTCACCTCGATCTTCGCCATCGAGCCGGACGCCGTCCTGCTCCAGACCTCGCGCCACGGCGAGACCTGGGAGCTGCTGTTCCACCCGGACCGGAGCTTCGACAAGGTGCGCGGCGACAAGCTCGTCGACGGCACCAAGATCACGCTCTTCAAGCGCATGCCCAAGGGCGAGGTCGAGCCCTACGTGCGCGACATGCGGTGGATCCTGGGCTGGTGGTGCGCCCACTCGGACACCCCCGTGACCTTCTGGGACCGCACCCATCAGCAGGCGGCCCAGGCCTCGGACAGCCCCGACCCCTTCGCCCAGTTCGAGGGCCAGGACAGCAGCGCGGGCCCCGAGACCATCAACCAGCCCATGGTGCTGCAGGACTCGCCCCTGTCCCGCACCAACGAGGAGCCCCAGGTGCGAGCTGTCGTGGGCTACGACGCCTCGCCCCGGTACGGCTACTACAACGGCGGGCTGACCCTGGTGAACACGCGCAACCGCGAGGTGCTAGGGCTCTACGAGCGCCGGCTGAGCCACCTGTCCTTCAAGCTCAAGAGCAACACACTCGAGCACACGCTGACCCGCGACAACGTGCTGCAGGACGCGCACTGGGACAAGGCCATGGCGGTGCTGGTCCGGGCCGCGGACGCGCTCCGCAGCGACTGCGTGGACCAGGCCGAGGCCACGCTCGCGGCCGGCGGCGCGCTCAGCGGCTGGCACCACTGCCTGGCCCAGGAGTGCCTCTCCAGCGACGGACCTCGGGCCCTCGACCCCTTCCGGGGTCGACTCCTGGTCCGCGACAGCCGGGGTCGGCCGCGCTCGCTCGAGCAGGTCGAGGATCAGGAGGACGACCAGGGCTGCGTGCTCTTCGCCACGGACAACCCGCGGCTGGACGAGGCCCTGGACAGCGAGGGCGTGTTCCTGCTCGAGGACAGCCCCGAGACCCGCGAGCTGTTGGCCGCGGCCTGGCGTCCCCCGCTGCTCGGCCTGTTCGGATCGCGCCGCGAGCTTCGGCGTGCCGACGAGATCTACGTCATCCCGGACCTGATCGTCGTCGACACGCTGCCCCCGCGCGAGCGGCTGCTGGTCAACACGGTGGCCGGGCTGCTGGACCAGGCGGTGGGCTGGCGGGTGAAGCTCAAGGTGGGCCAGTTCGGCGGCTCGGACCAGGCCCGCGAGCAGCCCCTGGCGATGGAGGGGCCCTTCGACGGCCGCGTCTTCCAGCGCCCCGAGGCCAGCTGGCTGCGCATCCCGGCCTTCCTCCGCAGCCGGTGCATCCTGCTCAACCGTCACCACGGCTTCTTCCAGCTGCAGACCACCGCCAGCGTCGAGGACCTGGATCTGGCGGCCTACGCCCTGGCCCAGGCCCTGCTCCACACCGAAGACAACGAAGGCGACCGCGCCTTTCGCAAGCTCATCGAAGCCGCCGCGGAGGCCTGAGCGATGTCCCAGCTCGACGACCTCATCGCGAGGAGCCGCGCCCCCGGCGCCTTCGTGGAGCGCCGCCGCTTCACGCTGTCCCGGGCCAAGGCCATCGAGAAGCAGCGCGAGTACGCCCTGCGTCACCCCTCGCAGTACATCCTGGAGCTGATCCAGGCCGCGGTGCTCTCGGGCGCGACCTACATCGCCATCGACATCAGCCAGGAGACCATGCTCATCGCCTTCATCGGCGGTCGAGCCTTCCAGGCCGAGGAGCTCGAGAACATCTTCGACTACCTGTTCGCCGACCGCGGCGACCTGAAGCACCGGCACCTGGTGCAGCTGGCGATCGGCCTCAACGCGCTGCTGCAGCGCAAGCCGAGGTCAATTCGTATCGAGTCCGGGGACGGCAAGAGGGCCGTCCGACTGGACATGGACGGCAAGGGGCAGGGCCAGATCGGCGTGCCCCAGGACGCGATCCGCGGCACCTACCTGGTGATGGAGAAGCCCGGCAGCTGGTTGTCGCGCTTCCAGACCGTGACGCTCTTCCCCGAGCAGGCCCTGGTCGAGGAGCGCTGCGTCTACTCCCCGGTGCCCATCATCCTCAACGGCGTCGCGCCCTTCGGCTACACCAGCAAGAAGGAGGTGCGGCTCTTCGGCGAGAAGACCCAGCGCAGCTTCACGGTCGCCTCGGGCCGACGCGGGGTGCTGGCCGTGCCCAAGCGTCCGGGCCCGCCCAAGGGCTTCAAGATGGTCATGGGCGGGGTGTGGGTGACGACGCTGGAGCTGCCCGAGCTCGGCCTCGTCGACATGCGCAGCAGCGAGGGGCGGCACGCCGAGGCGCAGCTCTTCGGGGTCATCGCCGACGACAACCTGCGCAAGACCGCCGACCAGTCGGACGTCGTCCAGGACGCCCGCTTCACGGCCATGCTGCGCGCCATCCAGCCTGTCGCCACCCGGCTCATCGAGGAGGTCACCGGCCAGCCGCACAGCCCGCCGCCGCTGCCGGATGGCGTGGACGAGGACGGGCCGACGGTGCTGCCGGTGCCGCAGCGCGTGCCGGTGCTGGGCCCCGAGGAGCGCCTGCCCATCGACGAGGTGCGCCGCGAGGCCGCCCAGTCCCCCATCTTCTGGCTGGAGCCCCAGGATCGCGAGCGCTTGAGCGCCCTGGCCGACCCCCTGCGCTTCCCCTTCCGGGCCCTTGTCCTGCAGGAGGGCGAGGCGCGCAGCCTGGTGATGGAGATGCCCCACATCTCGCTGCAGCGCCTGGGCACCGCCGCGGACGTGGACTTCGTCCGCCGGGTCCTGGACCGCCGGCTGCAGGTCCACGAGGTGCGGCTCGAGCTGGACGAGGGCCCGCTCGCCGGCACGCTCCGGCTGCTCTTCCACGGCCTGGGTCCGCGCCCGCCCTGGGGCGACGAGCGAGGCCTCCCCTTCCTGCTGGCCCA
>CALGIB010000722.1 GCA_937915955.1 uncultured Pseudomonadota bacterium | reverse complement strand
GGGGTCGTCGGGGCTGAGCACCACCGGCGCCGACCCCGGCAAGCTCAGCCCGGGGATCTCGACCAGGCCCGCGCCGACCGCCCCCGCGCCGCCCAGGCCGAGCACACCCAGCAGCGCCAGGCCGGCCAGCAGGGGCAGCTTGCTGCTTGGGGCCGTGGCCTCGGTCTCCTCGCTGGGAGGCAGCGGCGTGGTCTCGGCCAGGGCATCCAGGGTGCCCGAGGCGTCCTCGGTCAGGCCCGTGGGGCCCTCGTCGATCGGGCGGGGCGGTCGGTTCCGGGGCTTGTCCGCGCGGGCGTCGTGGGACAGCAGGCCCTCGAAGGTGTCCGCCGTCTGCGTGTGGGCGGGCTCCGGGGCCCGATCCAGCGGAACATCGAAGGTGTCGGCGGGCAGCCTGGGCAGGGGGGCGGGGCGACCCTCGGCCAGGCACTCCAGGAAGCGGCGCGCCTCGGAGATCTCCGCGCGGTCGCCGGCCTCGTAGGTCATCGTCGCGACGAGGAAGGCGTTGAACGTGTCGACGTCCTGGGGCGGGCCGAAGCTGGCGTCCAGGCTGGCGGGGAGGCACTTGTGCAGCCGCTCGAGCGTGCCGGCTGCGTCGCCCGGGTCGATCTCGGCCAGCACGGGGCGCAGGCAGGCGCAGAACAGCAGCACCGCGCCCAGGCTGTAGACGTCGGCGGCCGGGGTCGGCGCGATGCCCTCGAACTGCTCGGGCGCGGCGTACTGCGGCGTGCCGACGAAGGCCCCGACGCGGGTCAGGCAGGATCCGACGCCGCCATAGACCTTGGCGATGCCGAAGTCCGTCAGGCGCACCTGCGGGGTCTCGCCCTCGGCGGGGACCTGCGCCAGCAGGATGTTCTCGGGCTTCAGATCACGATGGATGACGCCGCGCTGGTGGGCCACCTCGAGGGCGTCCGCCAGCTGCACGCCCATACGCGCCAGGGTCCGCAGCTCCATGCGCCCCACCCGCCGCAGGTGGTCCAGCAGGCTGCCGCCCCGCTCGAAGCGGGTGACCAGGTAGGGCGAGTGACCGGCCCGCTGTACGAAGCCGCGGATGTCGACGATCGCCGGGTGCTTCAGCTGGAGCAGGATGTTGGCCTCGTTGGCCAGCCGCTGCAGGTAGGCGCCCTGGTCCCGCTGGGCGTAGAGCACCTTGATGGCCAAGGCCTCGCCCAGGGCCTGATCGTCCTCGCCGAGCTCGTGGGCGAGGTAGGTCACCCCGGCGCCGCCGATGGCCAACATGCGGTCCACCCGGTAGTGCCGATCGAGCACGTCCTGAGGCTCGAGCAGCTCCCCCCAGCCCTGGCTGGGCGTGCGGGCCCGGCAGCCCAGGTTCGGACACCGATCGAAGAGTTCGGTGAAGGTCGTCAAGCAGCGGCTGCAGTAGCGGGTGCGCTGGGCGGTCTCGGCCACGGCTGCACGATATTCCCTGCGGCGATCCGGGGCTATGCTCCCTGGGACCGGAGGCGACGTGATCCTGCTCGGGACCTTGCTGCTGTCCTGCGCCCCCCAGCCCGAGGGTGCCTCCTCGCTGCGCTTCGATGAGGTCGAGTTCCAGGGGGTCACGACGAAGATCAAGGGCGTGACGCCGGGCGCCGCGGTGCCGCCCGAGGTGCAGCGCATCGCCCAGGAGATCTGCCCGCGGCTCGATCGGGCGCTCTTCACGCCCAGCTCCACGCCGCCGATGGGCATCCTGCGGGTCGAGGGGCAGGACCTGGACCGCGTCGTCGCAGTCAGCGCGATCCTGCCGGACGGCAGCCTGGCCATGGGCGTGCCCCACCACGACGGCCCCGTGCTCGAGGCGGCGCTGGGCTGCCCGGACTGCCAGGTCGTCCTGGCGATCGACATCAACGAGCAGCGCCTGGCCTGCCTCGGCCCAGGCCTGAGCCTGGAGCTTCGCCAAGGACGGCTGGTCGCCCCCTGAGCCTCGGTTAGGCCTTCGCTTGGAGGCTCCATGGAGCTCGGCGTCTTGAGAGAGACCCTGCGTGACGAGCGCCGCGTCGGCCTGACGCCCGACGCCGTGCGGGCCCTCGTCGCCGACGGCCACGAGGTCGTGGTCGAGACCCGGGCCGGGCGGGCCTCGGGCTTCGACGACAACGAGTACCGGGCCGCCGGCGCAGAGATCGCGTTCTCCGCGAACGAGGTGGCCGCCAACACCTCGGTCCTGCTGAAGGTGCGCACCCCGACCCCCGAGGAGCTCGAGCTCCTGGCAGGCGGGCGGGTGCTGCTGGGCTTCCTGCACATGGCCCACGGCAGCGAGCAGCTGGTGCAGGCGCTGGTCGACACGGGCAGCACAGGCATCTCCCTGGAGCTCGTGCAGGAGGGACCGACCCGCTCGGTCATCGAGCCGCTGTCCCAGATCGGCGGCCGCATCGCGGTCTCGCTGGCCCAATACGCGCTGACGGTCGGAGGCGGAGGACCGGGCACCCTGCTCGGCGGCTGGGTCGGCGTGCCGGCCCAGCGCGTGGTCGTGATCGGCGCGGGGGTCGCGGGCCGCGCGGCCGCCCAAGAGGCCATGAACCTCGCCGCTCAGGTCACGGTCCTGGACATCGATCCCCGGCCGCTGCACCTCACCGCGACGAAGCTCGGCAAGCACTGCGTGACGGCGATCGCCTCGCCCTACAACATCGCCTCGGCGGTCGAGGCCGCCGACGTGGTGATCGGCGCGGTCGCCCGCCCTGGCCTGCCCGCTCCCCGCGTGCTGACCCGACAGCACCTCCGGACGATGCACCCCGGCTCGCTCTTCGTCGACCTGTCCATCGACGAGGGGGGCTGCGCCGAGACCTCCCGGCCCAGCACGCTGGAAGACCCGATCTATGTGGACGAGGGCGTGCGCCACATGTGCGTGCCCAACCTGCCCGCCGTGGTGCCCCGGACCGCCAGCCAGGCCCTGTCCATCGCGATGCTGCCCTACCTGCGGCTCCTGGCTCGGCGAGGGCTGGACCGGGCGCTGCGGGACAGCCCGGGGTTGGCCCAGGGCGTCGGGGTATACCGGGGCCAGCTGACGAGCCGGCACGTGGCGCAGTTCCACGGCGGCGAGGCCACCCCACTCGAGGAGCTGCTGAGATGAGCGACGACACCGTACAGGGCCTGGGCGGCGCCTTCCTCTACGTGGACGATCTGGACGGCGCGGCCGCCTGGTACCGCCAGCACCTGGGCCTGGAGCTGCAGAGCTGGGGCGACAGCAGGGGCACCGTGCTGCCCTCGATGGACCGCCAGCCCGCCGGCCGGATGGCCTCCACGACCTTCGCGCTGTTCCAGGCCGAGAAGCCGCTGCCCGAGGGCGTCCGCACGGGTCGGGTCAACTTCCGGGTGAGAGACCTGGACGGCCTCGTCGCTCGCCTGCAGGACGCGGGCGTGCGCACCGAGGCCCTGGAGGACGAGAGCTTCGGGCGCTTCGTCTGGGCCTGGGATCCCGAGGGCAACAAGGTCGAGCTGTGGGAGCCGCCGCCGGCCGAGTAGGTCAGGGCAGCTCGAGGGCCTCCATCCCCGCGGGCAGCCCGTCCTGCGCGTCCAGCCAGGCCTGCCAGCTCCCCGAGTCGGGGCCGTCCAGAGGCTCGTAGACCGGCGCCGTCTCGGCCGCCAGCGCCCGGAGCCGGTCGTCGGCCTCCATGCGGAGGAAGGGGACGTCCGAGCGGGTCACCTCGACCAGGCCTTGCAGCCCTCGACGATCCCCGGCCTGGCACAGCAGGCTCGAGAGCAGCAGCTTCAGCGAGGCGTCCTGCTCGAGGGCGAGGGCTCGGGCCAGCGCCTCCACGCGAGCGGGGTCCCCCTGCGCTCCCCGCGCCGCCGCCTCACGGACCAGCGGGTCGGGGTCGAGCAGAGGCTCGACCCTGGCGTCCTCGTGGTCTCCGTGGTCGTGGCCCTCGTGGCCTTCGTGCTCGGTCCCCGGAAGCCTGGCGAAGCCCCAGAGCAGCAGCCCCAGCCCGGCGACGACGCCCAGGAGC
>CALGIB010000721.1 GCA_937915955.1 uncultured Pseudomonadota bacterium | reverse complement strand
CGGCGAAGAGGTGCACCTCGCTGGCGCCGGCGGGCACCGGGAAGGTCACCCGACGGGTCTCGGCGGGCGCGAGGCGGTTGTCGCCGGTGCGCTCGGCGACCGGCCACCAGGTCCAGCGCTGGCCGATGCGGTAGCCGGTGCGGGACAGCAGCAGGCCCCGCTCGTCGTAGACCGTAGCGGTGACCATCACGTAGCGCTCGGGGTCGCCGGTGGGCAGCAGGTGGCCGGCGCGGGCGTTGGTCAGGACCATCTGCCCCCAGGCGCCGTCCAGCTCGACGCTGGCGTCCAGGCCGTGCTGGAACATGTCGTAGAAGGCCTGCTCCCCGGGCTCGATGCGGTCCTTGGGGATCTTGCTGCCGATCCAGAGGTGTCGTCGGGTCGGGCGCTCCGGCAGCACGCCGGGGACCAGGCTGCGGGTGACCTCGGGCATGTGGCAGCCCTGGCAGGGCTGGCCCGGCCCGGCCTCGGCCCACTCCTCGCCGGTGTTGAAGGTGCAGACCAGGGCGTCCTCGACGCGCTGCACGGCCTGGTGGCACTCCAGGCAGATGCGCTCGTCGTTCAGGCGCTCGTCCTTGACGGTCGGGTGCGGCGCGTTCGTGTCGCCGAAGGGGCCCGCGATGGCGTCTTCGACGAGGTGGCAGGACACGCAGGTGATGCCCTCCTGCTGCCAGTCGGCGCGGAAGCCGGGGTTGTCGCTCCGCAGCGGCTCGCGCACCCGCCCGGTGGACACGGCCAGCTCCTCCTGCTGGTCCCCGGCCGGGGTGTGGCAGTTGATGCAGAGCCAGGCGACCTCGGGGTCCTTGTGAAGCTCGCCCTGGAACTGTGCGTCCGTCCAGGCGTGGGCGTGGGTCGAGGCCCTCCACTCCTCGTAGAAGTCGACGTGGCAGACCCCGCAGTCCTGCGCGCGCAGCCCGGTCAGTCCGGGCAGCAGCTCCTGGCCGGCCGGGACGCGGGGGCTCTCCCAGGCGGCAGCGATGAGGACGAGGAGGAACATGTCGTAGGGGAGTCCCGACGCCGAGCGCAGGTTTCTACTCGGCGGGCTCTTCCGAGGCGTCCATGTCCGAGCTGAGGCCGGAGCGCAGCAGGTTGCCGTCGGCGGCCTCGAACAGCAGCTCGGGTGAGCCGTCGCCGTCCGCGTCCATCCATCGCGCGGGGCCCTGCAGGTCGCGGCGCACGTGCAGCACGACAGGCCACGCGAGGCTGCCCTCCAGGCCCCGGTAGACCGCGAGCCGGTCCATCGTGGTGTCCGTCAGGAGCAGGTCCAGGCGCCCGTCCCCGTCCAGGTCCCCGAACGAGGCCTGGCCGGGCTGGTCGAGCTCGATCTCCTCGCCCCAGGCCAGCAGCCGGGCCGCCGAGCCGCCCACGAGCACCTCATCGAGGCCGTCGCCGTCGATGTCCGCGACCTCGAGCGTGCAGTCGTCCTCGCTGCAGTGCTGCAGGGCCGCGCCCTCGCCATCCAGGTCCGCCACGCCGACGTCCCAGGCCGCCTCGCCGAAGGTGTCCGCTCCGACGGGGCTCAGGTTGCGCTTGTAGGTCTGCCAGGAGCCGCCGCTGTCGGCGACCACCACCTTGGCGTTGTCCGCCAGGGCGCCGCAGGCCGCGCGCTGCCCGGTGACCTCGGTCACGGCTCGCTGGCTCAGCTCGCCGGTGGGCTCCAGGTCGATGCTGAAGAGCCACTGCCCATCGTCCTCCACGAGCGCGTAGATCGAGCCGTCGCAGATCGCCAGGTCCAGGCCCGAGGCCACGGCCGAGCCCTGCTCGTCCAGGTAGACGGTGTTGCTGGAGGGGTTGTTGAGCCCGTACTGCTCGGACTCCTCGTCGTAGGTGAGGTGCCAGATCCGGAGGCTGGTCTCCTCGGCGGTGTCGGGGTCCTGGCGGATCGCGATGACCTCGGGCCAGCCGTCCGCGTCGAGGTCCTCGACCAGGATGGGCGCCGACCCCGCGGCCTTGGTGCCGTAGGTGACGAAGCCGTCCTGGGCCAGCGACCAGCTGACGTCCGGGTTGTCGCCGCCGCTGTAGAGCGAGATCAGGTCGGTGCCGACCAGGCCGTCGCCGTAGGCGTCGCCGTCGAGGAAGCCGCCGTCCACCGGCCCGCCCGTGGGGACGGTGGCGACGCGGCGCAGCGTGAAGTCCGCGCCCGCGCCGGTGATGACGCCGAGCTCCTGCTCGTAGAGGCCGAGCACGATGTCGGCCAGGCCGTCGCCGCTGACCTCGCCGATGGAGGCGGTGCTGCCGTCGAAGGTCTTGGAGTACTGGCGGGGGTTGTCGATGAAGGTCCACCAGGCCACGACCTGCTCACCCGCCTCGGGGTCGCCCAGCGCGATCAGGGTGTCCACGCCGTCGCCGGTCATGTCCACCGCACCCAGCAAGCGCGCCCCCGCCCAGAGCGGCGGGTCGAGCTGCGTGCCGCCCAGGTCGATGCCGTTGGCCACCCAGCCCTCGGGGCTGTCGCCGTAGCGGCGCACGGTGCCCACGCCGTCGTCGCCCTGCATCAGGACTGCCAGGTCGGCCTTGCCGTCGGTGCCGAACTGTCCCACCGCCAGGTCCCAGGGGGTGTAGTCCAGGACGATCGGGCTGTGGCCCTCGAAGCCCCAGACCCCGTCGCCCTCGAGGATCTGTACGCCGCCAGCGCCGTCCTGGCTGTAGGCGATGCTCAGGTCGGCCAGGCTGTCGTTGGTGATGTCCGCCAGGGACACGCCGCGGATCTCGGCGCCGGGGATCTCGTAGCCGCCGCCCCAGCTGAAGCCGCCGTGCTGGTAGCCGCGCAGCAGGATCAGCTCCGTACCGGTCCAGGCCGCGAGGTCCTGCAGGCCGTCCGCGTCGATGTCGTCGGTGGCCAGGCCCAGCAGCTGCGAGGGCAGCTCGGCCACGCGCATCGGGGGCCGGCCGTGCTGCAGGTCTTGCCACCAGATCTCCCCGCCGATGCTGTAGACGAAGCTGTCGTCCAGCGCCGCGAGCAGCTCGGGCTCGGCGGGCGCGGTCCAGGCGCGGTCCATGGTCAGCAAAGGCATGGAGTCGCTGACCAGCCAGGACGAGGCGGGCGCACCCAGGTTGCTGACGTCCGCGGAGGCGATCGGCGTGGCGATGATCTCCTGGGGGTAGGGGCTGGAGACCTCGATGCGGCCGTGGCCCAGCGCGTCCATCGTCACGTTGACGCTGCTGGGTCCGATGTCCTGGCCCTGCAGCTCCACGTCGACGTTGTTGAAGTCGCCCGGGACGGCCACGCCGTAGGCGTTGACCTGCCAGACCGGCACGAAGACCGTGCCCACGCCGAGCGCCGAGCCGACCTCGGCTCTCAGCGGGGTCGAGGCGTCGATCGCCGCGCTGACCGGCGGGACGGGTTCGTCCTTCTTGCACGCGATCATGGCCAGCAACAGCGTCATCGGGTCTCCCTCGGGGGTGTCGTCCCAGGCGGAGTGTAGCCTGCAAGCGTGGCGCCCACCCCTGTCCTCTGCCTGCCCGGGTTGCTGGGCGACGCTCGCGTCTTCCGGCCCTTCGTGGCCCTGGCCGCTCGTAGTCGCGAGGTGATCGCGCTGGACCTCCCCTCGGGCGCGCCGGCGCTGGCCGCTCGCTCGCTGAAGCTGCCACCGGGGCGCTTTCACGTCGTCACGGGCAGCTACGGGGGCCTGGTCGCGCGCTGCCTGCCCCCCGAGCGAATGGCCTCGCTGGCCTGCGTGGCGACGCTTCCAGGACGATCTCTCTGCCCGCGCTCGGTCGAGCTCCAGTCCCGGCTGCTGGCCCGGCTGCCCGCGGGTCTGGTCGAGGGGATCTACGCGCGGCGCCTGGAGCGGGTCCTGGCCGCGGACGGCGTGCCGGCGGAGCTGGCCGAGGGGATGCTGATCCGGGGACTCAGCGCCGAGGATCTCGTGGCCCGCCTGAGAGGGGTCCTGGACTGGGATCTTCCGGCCCAGCCGTCCGTGCCCACGCTGTGGATCCTGGGCGCCACCGACCCCTCGGCGCGCTGGACCACCGAGGAGGTCCTGCGGCACCAGCCGGGCGTGCAGGTCACCCACGTGCCGGGCGGACACCGGCCCTACGCCAGCCACCCCGGGCCGCTGCTGACGCGCCTGCAGGGCTTCTGGTCAGAACTTGCGCGGGCGTGAAAGCCCGAACCGAGGCGGTGCGTACCTTGTCCGAGATAGCTTGAGCCCCTGGACCCGATGACGCCCCTGTTGCTCTCCATCGCAGCCTTCGCCTGCCTCGGCTGCTCGCTGCTGCTGGTGGGTCTGCTGCTCCGGCAGCCAGGGTGGCAGCTCAGGGACTCGCCCCTGCACGCGGTGGTCTGCGTGGCCCTGGGGGCCGAGGCGGCGCTGGTGCTGGGCCTCTGGGAGACCGCCTCGGCCCCCGGGCTGAGCACGGGCACGCCCATGATCGTGCTGCTCGCGAGCCTGCCGATCGCGGCGATCTCGCTGCGGCAAGGCATGACCCCCCGGGGTGTGCGCGCCGGTCGACTGCAGCGGCTGATCCTGGCGGGGCCCGCCGTCGGGGCGGTGGTGCTCTGGGGTCAGCGGCTCCAGGCCCTGGTGCCCTCGGCCCGCACCTTGCTGGAGCAGGACCTGCTGGCCAACGCGGCCTCGATCGCGGGCTTCGGCGTGGCCGCCATCGTGCTCATCGCCTGCGTACCGCTGTTCGCCGCCTTCCGTCAGAAGGCCCTGCGCCGCTGGTCCCTGCCGCTGGTGGCGGCGGCCGCGATGACCCTGCCGGTGCTCGTCGGCTTCAGCGGGGCGACGGTCGAGGCCACCTGCGCCACCCTGTTCGACGAGGAGACGGCCTGGTGTCGCTCGGAGGACAGCTGCCTGGCCGGCCCGGAGCTCTACCAGCTGGGCGGTGGGCGCTGGGTGCCTCAGGGCGGCGCGCTGGCCAGCTACTCCTGGCAGCGCAGCCACAGCGTCGAGGTGCCCGAGGCGCTCGAGGCGCAGCTGCTGGACTACCGGGCCGAGGGCGACGACCACGGCCTGTTCCTGACCGGAGCGGTGCAGATCGACGGCTCGATCTCCCCTCGGGAGGTGATCGGCGGCCTGATGTGGGCGCAGTCTGGCCTCGAGCGCTGCCTGGTGGACGCGCCTGGGATCGAGCCCGGCGAGCTGGTGGTGTCCTTCGTGATCGAGCCGGGCGGGGCGCTTCAGAGCGTCGGCGACCTGGGCCTGGGCGAGCCCGAGCTTCAGGCCTGCGTTGAGGCCTCGCTGCTGCGGGCTCGCTTCGCCGAGGGCTGCTCGGAGAGCGCTGTGGATCTGCAGCTGGTGTGGCTCGGGCCCGCGCCGGAGACGTCCGCCTCGCTTTAGCGAGGGCTGCCTGGAAGCGACTTGCGTCGACTCTCCGCGTGGCTGGTTATCAGGCGCCGCGGAGGTCGCTTGAGTCCCTGGTCCGGAGCCCTGCTCTTCGTCGCGCTGTCCGCGGCGATCATCGGCGGAAGCATCGCTGGAGCGCTGGTCCTGAGGACCCGCTCCAAGGCGCCCTCGCCCCTTCAGCGGGACACCTACGAGTGCGGCGAGGAGCCCGACGGCACCGCCTGGGTGCAGTTCCACCCGCGCTACTACCTGGTGGCCCTGGTCTTCGTGCTCTTCGACGTCGAGGCGGCCTTCCTGCTGCCCTGGGCCCTGAACCTGCGTGAGCTCGGCGACGTCGCCCTGGTCGACATGGGCATCTTCCTGGGCGTGCTGCTGCTGGGCTGGGTCTACGCCCTGAAGAAGGGGGCCCTCAAGTGGCAGTAGACG
>CALGIB010000720.1 GCA_937915955.1 uncultured Pseudomonadota bacterium | reverse complement strand
GGGACTCTGACATGACACGACGACCCCGCAAGGCCCGCAAGAACGGCACCTTCGACTGGGACTCCTTCTTTGGAGGAGAGAACGCGCCTACGCCGAAGCCGGTCAAGCCCAGCAAGCCCAAGCCTCGTCCTACCCCTCCTCAGCCGACACCTCCTCGTCCTACTCCTCCCCGCTCTCGGCGAGGTCCGCCTTCGGGCGTGATGCTCGCGAAGGCCTGGAAGGGCGAGGATCCCCGAGGCTGGTGGATGAGCGAGAAGCTCGACGGGATGCGGGCTTACTGGACCGGCGACGCCCTCTACACCCGCAACGGGAACAAGATCGCGGCTCCGGCCTGGTTCATCGCGGTGCTCCCCCAGGGCATCGCTCTCGACGGTGAGATCTACATGGGCCGGGGGCGCTTCTCCGAGACGGTCTCCGTCACGCGGAAGGCGACAGCTCGGGACCCGCGGTGGCGCGAGGTCTGCTACATGGCTTTCGACGCCCCAGAGATTCCAGGGGGTTGTGAGCAGCGTTTCCAGGCTCTCCAGCGGATCGTCCGGGACGCCTGCATGGACTGGTCTCGGCCTGGCCGCTGCCCTCTGGTCTACGTCGAGCAGAAGGTGTGCAAGACCCGAGAGGACCTGACCCGCTTCCACGAGCAGATCGATCGCCTCCGAGGCGAGGGGGTGATGCTCCGGGCCCCCCGAAGCCGGTACATGAACAAGCGCACCAGTGACCTCTTGAAGGTCAAGAAGTTCATGGACGCTGAGGCTGTCATCACCGGCTACACGGAAGGGACGGGCAGGAACGAAGGTCGGCTGGGGGCCTACACGGCCAAGCTGGTCGGGAGCGGCGTCCGGTTCAAGGTCGGAAGCGGCCTCTCCGACTACGAACGGGACTACCCCAAGAAGGTCGGCACGGTCATCACGGTCAAGTTCCAGGAGCTGACGAAGGCAGGAGTCCCCCGCTTCCCGAGCCTCGTCGGGGCGCGGGACTACGAGTAGAGCAAGTAGTTGAAATCACAGTGCTTTCCTGCTAAGCACAAAAATCTTGTTGACATCCGGCACACCTTGTCAGGCCTCCCAAGGCTCCGCGCGAAGGTCGACTGCGATGGGAGCCTTCGGCTGGAAGCGATCCCGGAGCCGATCACCCCACTCGGGCCACACCGCGAGGCCGATCTCGATGGCCATGTGGACAGCTTCCATGTTGTCCGGCTTCGCCAGGACGGGAGACTCGCCCTCCTCGGGGATCAGCCCAGCCACCGTGACGAAGAAGAGGCTGTCATGCTCCCGAAGGAGGGTGGCCCAGGACTCCTGATGGAGTCGTTCGGAGTAGGCTCCTTGCGTGAGGGCCTCTTCACCCAGCCGCTTCATGCAGACGCCGATCACGCGCTCGGAGACGACCACCGCGACGAGCCGGTTCCGGCTGTCGATCGCGAGGGTAGGCAGGACCCGCTGAGGTGTGGTCAGGGCGTCGATCATGAGGGCCTCCACTACGAAGGCTACCTCATCCACCCTGTCCTTGCAGTCTCCTCCGCATCACCTTCTCGTTCCTCGCAGACAGCCGCTTGCCCACGATGATCCGCACGTCCTTGCAGACCCGGACGGACGTGAACTCCTTCGGCTTGAACACCTCGATCGGGTGGATGATGAGCTTGAAGCGGTCGGGGTGCTTGACCCGCGAGGCGGGGAGGTACCCGTGCATCCGGCACCAGGCTGCGGCAGAACGCATCTTCCATCGCTTCCCGTGGAAGACAACAGCGTAAGCCCTGGGCGGCCGGGGGAGGGGAGGAAGGGGTTCTCCTCGGCCCAAGGTCGTGATGGCCCGCTTCTCTCGCACCATGAAGTTGTCCCACGACTTGACCAGGGACTCGACGTTGGCGATGTCTGTCTCAGCGGTGTCCTCGCTCCCGATGGCGTTGCGGATGATGACCCGCTTGGTGCGCACGATGGCGTCGAGACGGTCGTCAATGGTCCCAGCAGCATGGAGGTACCAGATGGTCGTCTTGTGAGTCTGCCCGATGCGCCGGATGCGGTCCTCCGCCTGCTCCTCGTCGGCGCTGGTGAAGAACCGCTCGACGAAGAGGAGGTGCCTGGCAGCGTGGAGGGTGATGCCCTCCTTCCCGGCCTTCGTGCAGATGAGTACAGGGAACTTGTTGGCCTGGAACTCGTCGATGTACCGCTGTCGCTTCTTGGCTGGGGTCTTGCCCTCGATCACGGCGTGCCGGATGCGCTGCGACCGCAGGGACCTGACGAGACGCTTCAGGACCTCCTGGTGCTCTGCGAAGACCACTACAGGCTCTCCGATGCGGACGGCGCGGGCGATCCAGTCCGCAGCAGCGGGTGCCTTGGACTCTCCGACCAACCGCCGGAGGTAGCCCATCTTGGCGAAGGCTTCGGCAGCCATCGCCCGCTCGACAGCAGACTCTGCCATCCCCTCGCCCAGCAGATCCTCCTTCTTCTTGCGGAGCCACATCTCGAAGTCGTCCACGGCGCGGTCGTACTCGGCCTGAGCCCCCTCTCGCAACTTGACGTAGAGGTAGGAGCGCTTCTTGGGCGGGATCTCCGGAGCGACATCTTCCAGGAGCCGTCGGATCATGGGCGGGGTGCGGCCGTACAAGGCGTTCAGGGCGTCCAGCTCGTCTCGGTTGTTGACGATGGGTGTTCCCGTCAGCAGGAGAATCCCCTTCCGGCCTCGCGTCAGCCGGTAGAGGGATTGACTCCGCAGGGCTTCTGGATTCTTCGCCAGGTGGGCCTCGTCTGCGATGACTGCCTTGATCTTCCTTCCGTGGAAATCCATCTCGCGAGGGTCAAGCAAGGACCAGCTCGTGATGTAGACGTCTGCGTGGCGGTCAAGCGGAGTCGACATGTCCCCCACCACCTGAACTCGGAGCCCTCCGGCCCAGGTCTTGAACTCTCGCTTCCAGTTGAGCGTCACGGAGGCAGGGCATACAACAAGCGCAGGTAGGCTCCACCGGCCGGTCTCCAGGACAGAGACCACAGCGATTGGGGTCTTCCCCGTGCCAGGACTTGAAGCCAGCAGCAGACGGAGGTTGCTGCGCTTGATCGCGTTCACATCCTCCCGCTGGAACTTCCTGAGGCGCTTCATCTTGCTCCTGTGCAGCACTCGTTCTCTTCAATCTAACCGCAAGTGCCGGATGGCAAGGGAACGACATGGTACGAGGGAGCATGGCCAGAACTCGCCGGAACCCAAGAGGACTGCACCTCCCTGTGAGGGCCGTCGTCGTCATGGTCGGGGAGCACGGTCAGAGGACCCACCTCTACGATCCTACGGAGAGGGACGTGATCTGCAAGAGCGGGCGTGGTGCAGGTCGCTACAGCGAAGATGCTGACCGTGAGGCCGTGCTTCGGCAGCGGCAAGAGCAGGAGCGTTCCTTCTACCGGGTCTACGGGAGGGACCCCAAGACAGGCAAGCCGAACAAGAAGACGCCTCCTGCCATCACCTGCTACCGCTGCGCGAAGCTGGCTGAGATCAACGTCGCGAACGGACGCAAGCCCTGGGACGGCGGCTGATGGCTCGGAAGCCCAAGCTCTACACCTGCGACGAGGTGATTCCAGACCTCTACGGTGACAGGGGCGATCTCTTGGAGTCTTGTCGGGACTTCACCCCGAGCTACCCCTTCACCGAGGAGGAGAGGGCGGCCTACGTGGCGGAGGTGGCGCACTGCCGGACCCTCGTGGGCGACAAGAAGGCTTTCGAGGAAGCGGGCTGCAAGCGAGAAGCTCATGCGCGCATCCCGCGGGGCCGCTTGAGCTTCGTCCGGCCTGGGACCTACCATCCCTACGACCCGGAGGCGTGGCGGGAGAAGGACCCACAGAAGCGGTTCGAGGTCACGGAGGCCACAGAGGCCCGCTGGATCGGGGAGGGGCCTCCCCTGAACGCCAGGACTCAGAGCCCCAACGTCTACGGGAAGGGCATGACACGAACTCAAGTGAGAATCGACGAGCTGACTCAAGAGATCCGAGCAGGTCTCCTGCGCTTCGCGCCTGAGGCCGACGGGATCCTGACGGTGGTCATCCCCCTCCAGCCCTACCTCCTGCTACAAGCTGGAGTGCCCAAGGCAGCTGCCACTTTGCTCGTCCGCAAGCTCGGAGGCCGCCAGGTCTGGATGCACCCTCAGGCCGAAAGGCTCTCGGCACGAGCAAGGTTCAAGAAGCTCTTCGCTGGTGCGGACATCACCTTCCCTCCGCCCAACCGCGACACGGCTGTGCTGGACTTGGGGGAGGCTGATCTGCGTAGGCTCAGCGGCCGTCTTCGGGACTTCCTCCCGAGCCTCCTCGCGCTCAGGAGGAAGAATCCGATGCAGCTCATCCTGTCGATGACCTCGACGGACTTGCGCGGCACGGTGACGCCTCTCATCCCAAACCACAGCGAGGAGGACCTGGAGTTGGACCTCGAAGAGGCCGTGCAGGGCCCAGGGCAGGTGACTCTCGTCCTGGGGACGCCAGGTGATCTCCTGACCCTCAAGTTGCAGCACTCCAAGTTGCGGCCCCGTGTCGAGCGAGATCAGGAGCCGGACTACACTACGTTGCAAGGCTTCAGTCTTCTGGAGCTACCCGCTGTCCTGGCTCAGAAGGTCGTCTCCGGTCGTCGGAAGCGCAGAGGACGGAAGCGGGGACCTTCTACCAGACAGAACCCAAAGCTCCAGAGGACTCCAATGGCCAAGCGCAGCCGCAAGAACCCCAGCCACTCCTACAACGACGACGTTCTGTCTTCGGACCCGATGCTGAACAAGCTGACCGACTGGTACTACCCCGGAACGGTCTGGGACTACTACGAGGAGGGCGCGTTCAACCTCTCCGAGTCGGTCCCGGTCAACCGCCGGAACCCGAGCAAGCGGAGCAAGGCCCGGAAGAACGGCCTGACCCACAAGCAGCTCCTGGCTGGCTTCGGCGGCAAGGCTGCTCAGCTCGCGGCGGCCAAGAGCAACCCGCGGCCCAAGCGTGGTGCCTACTGGCCCCGCAACAGCGTCTACGAGCTGACGGACGGCCCCTTCGGTGCGACCCAGCCCCTGCCGGTCAACCGCCGGAACCCCAAGTCCAGCGGCGCGAAGGTCTGGCGCTTCCCGACTCCCTGCGCTCAGTGCGGCCAGTCCATGCAGGGCATGGAGTACAAGGTCCTCGCCGGCCGCAAGGGTCCTCGTGGCGGCAAGGTCCGCGCCCACAAGAACTGCGGACGCTGATCAAGTACCGCTGATCTGATCAGGCGGCTGCGGCCTTCTTGGCGGCAGGCTTCTTCTTCTTCTTGCGCTTCGGCTTCGCGGTCAGCGAGAAGATGAGGAAGCCGCCCACGCCCAGGATGGCCAAGCCGCCCAGGGCCAGAACTGCGGTCGATGGACCGGTAGTCTCGACGGTCGTGTCTTCGCTGCCGTCATCGGGGTACTCGTCGTCCGTGTCGATCTCCTCGGAGAAGTCCTCCACGGTGCTCGGAGTGAAGCCAGAAGGACCTGAAGCCGAAGGAAGCGACTCCATCTCCTGCCCGACGTAGGACCGGATCTGGCCGCTGCTGGCATCCAGCTCGATCTTCGTGATCTTGCCCTTGGCCGCGAGCTTCTCATCGAGAGCTGCGGCCTTGAGGAGCTTCTTCTCGGCGCGGGAGAGCTTCTTGGCGCACTTCTCCTCGCCCTTCTTGGCGACGCACTTCCGGTACCGCTTCATCTTGCGGGCAGCCTGGCGGCGCTTGCTGTCACGCCGCTCGGCCTTCGAGAGCCCGAAGATGCCGTAGTCGCCGAACTCTCCCTCGTCGAACTCGTACTCGGACGGGTCGAAGTCCTCAGGGAAGTCGAAGACGTAGCCGTCTTCATCTTCTTCTTCGGCCTTGCTCCGGGAGTAGAGCCAGAAAGCTCCGACTCCGCCGAGAAGCAAGATGGGGAGGTTCAGCTTCATGGTCTATCCGCGCCCCGTGAGGGCCTTGCGGTACGCCTTGCGCTGAGAATGAACACCCTGGCGCATCTCCCGAACTTCCTGGCGGCTCTCGCGGCGGCCCGTGGCCCTCGTCATGCGACGCTCGGTCCGCGTCTTCCGCTTCTCCAGGCGCTTCTTCTTGCGGGCATGGCGAGCTGCGTAGCCGGCCTCGCCGTACTCAACCTCCAGCGCCTCCTGCTCGATGCCTGCGAACCCGCAGTTCAGGATGGCGTGGGCGTTGAGGATGGCCGTCCGGTAGGGGTCGACGCCGATGCTGGCCGGGAGGAGGCCACTCAGCTCAGGGCGCGGAGGAGGCGTGCGCTGCTCGACCTGCATCGCGTGCCGCAGGTACGGGCTCTGAGGCGGTGCCTTCTTGTGTCCCTTCGCAGCCTTGCGGTGCTGACGACGGATCTTCTTCTTGAGAGCCTTGAGCATCCGCTTGCGGCGCGGGTTGGTCTCCGCCTGCTCCAGCGACTCCACATGGATGGCCTGGGCTTCTGCCTTGAGGGCCATGCAGCGCTCGTCGCTGGCTCCGTGGCGGGCCACGCAGTTGACGTAGAGCTTGCCCTTCACCTTCGCCTTGCGGGGCGGGTGACGGTGGGGGTGGGGGTGTCCTGAGTAGGCACCGTAGACATCTGCGTCGGTGCTGGCGGTGAAGCCCATGATCAGTCTCCAAAGAGGTAGGTTCAGGCGAGGTTCAGGCGAGGTCTTCGAGGTCTTCGAAGTCTTCCTCACCCTGGTTCTTCTTCCAGACGACGAAGCCGATCACGCCCAGGAGCACGGCTCCCACACCTGCGTAGAGCATGGTGTTCGAGCCCGCCGCGGAGGCTTCCTCGTCCTCGTGGTCAGCTTCGTCCTCGTGGTCAGCTTCGTCTTCGTGGTCAGCTTCGTCTTCGG
>CALGIB010000719.1 GCA_937915955.1 uncultured Pseudomonadota bacterium | reverse complement strand
GTCGACCAGCGGGGCTTCGGGGCCCACTACGACCAGGCCCAGGCCGAGCTCCTTGGCCAGCGAGGCGATGTCCCCCTCGGGCAGGGCGCGGCAGCCGGGGAAGCCCGGGCCGGGTTCGGTGACCCAGACCTGCTGGACCCGGGGGGACTGAGCGAGCTTCCAGGCCAGGGCGGCCTCGCGACCACCCCCACCTACGACGAGGACATCCATCGGCGCTCCCACCGACTCGTCGAGCCGGCCGCCGTCCTATCCGTCCTCGTCGGACAGGTCGAGCAGCATGCGCCGGACCTCGACGTCCAGCGGGTCCAGCTCGACGGCCTCCTGAAGGAGCTCGATCGCCTCGGCCTCCTGACCCAGCACGACCAGGGCCCGGGCGTGGTGACGGTGCACCCCGGAGACGCCGATTCCATGCTTGTGGGCCAGCTTGAAGCTCTGTCCAGAGACCGCGGCCTGGCCGAGCTCGGCTTGGGCGATGCCCGCCATCGACAGCAGCAGCGGCTGCACCTGCTCGTTGGCCAGGGCCCGCTCGATGTGCGCGAGCCCCCCCTTGTAGTCCCCCTGGCGGACCAGCAACCGCCCCATATAGGCGTGGGCGAGGGTCTGGCTCTCGTCCCGTCGGATCGCCTCGGCGAAGCGCAGCCTGGCCCGGTCACAGCCGCCGCCGGTGCTCAGGCAGGTCTGCGCCTCGACGACGGCCAGCGCCGCCTCGACCCGCGCGAACTGCCGGTCGCCTGGGGGCACGGCCTGTTGGAGGTCCTGGCCCAGGCCGGCGAGATCCAGCGGCGCCGAGATGACGAGCTCGAGCGGGTCCCGATACCGATCGACGCTGTCGTCCATGGCCCAGGTGGACTCGATCTGATCCAGCGCCTTGCCGGGGTTGTCCAGCTCGATGAAGGAGTGTGCCAGGGCCAGCGCGCCCATCGGCCAGGTCGGGTCGGCCGAGACCGCGGACTCGAGCTCGAAGTGCGCCAGGCGCCCGCGATCGACGGCCTGGTAGTACCGCGCAGCCTCCAGGTGGTAGCGCGCCAGGTCGCGGCCCTGAAGCGAGGTGATGTCCACCATCTTCAGCGCCTCCTCGGCGGCCGCGGCGTCCCCCAGGGCCAGGTGGGCCTTGGCGAGCGACAGCTCGGCCGGAGCCCAGCCCGGCTGCAGCTCCGTGAGCTTCAGGGCCAGGCCCCTGGACACCTCGTCGTTGCCCAGCGCGTGAGCCGCCTGAGCGCCCGCCAGCAGGACCTGAAGGTGGGCTTCTCGAACGTCGTAGCGCTCGAGCGCCACCACGGGCTCGATCAGGGCCCAGGCCAGCCTGGCGTTCCCGGCGTGCTGCAGCTGCAGGCGGCTGGCCAGCAGGCGCATGTCCACCCGCCCGCCGTCCAGCTGGACCGCCCGCAGCGCCGAGTCCAGGGCCGCGTCGAAGTCACCTGTCTCGCGGTGGTACCGGGCCAGCAGGGCGTGGATGCCCGGGTCATCGGGGTAGCGCTCGGCGAAGGCCGCGAGCGGGACGCTGGCGGCGCCGTACTGGTGGGTCTCCAGGGCCGCCTGGCCCAGGGCCAGATCAACGACCGGGGCGTCCCCGAGGACGTCCTTGGCCCGGCTGAGCGTGCCCTTGGCCTCCTCGAAGCGGCCGGTCCGACTCTGCGCGCTGCCGAGGTACCAGAGGCACAGGCCCGCCTCGGGGTCGACGGCCAGGCAGGCCAGAGCCCGCCTCTCCGCCTCGGACCAGGCACCGGACATGTGCGCCATGCCGGCCTGGGCCTCGGCCACCGCGCTGCTGCCCTCGTCGATGCGGGCCGCGCGGTTGTAGAGGTCGATCGACTTGTCGTTGAAGCTGGGATCGTCGGCGCGGAGCTCGCTGTAGACCACCGCCAGCATCGCCAGCGCCTCGACGTTCTCGGGCGCCGCGGCCACGGCGTACTCCAGCTCCCGACGGGCGGCCTCCCGGCCGGCCTCGGTGCCCTGGAGCAGGCCCAGGCGCGCCAGCGAGAGGCGATCGACGACGCCTCCTCGCGCGTCCGGCCACTGCAGCGCGAGCTCGTCGACGAGCGCCTGTCCGGGCAGCCCCAGCTCAGCCTCGAGCTCCTCGCGCGCGACGTCCTCGTCCATCGCCTTGCGCACGGTCTGGGTGGCGTCGGAGAGCGCCTCCTCGCCGCCCTCCTGCAGCGCGGTGATCGTGCCGGGATCGATCAACTGCACGTCGCTGAAGTACAGGCCGACAGGGACCGCGAGCACGATCAGGGCCGCGGCGACCTTGCCGATCGAGGCCAGGGTCTCCCGGCGCTTGCGCGAGCTGACCGCCGAGCGGGCGTGCTCTCGCTCCTCCAGCATCTCCTTGGCCTGGGGATCCTCGGCCACGAACAGGCCCGAGAAGTCCGGGTGATGGTCCAGCCGCATCCACTCGCGGCCCTGAACGGCGATGCGATCCTCCCGGTCCAGCAGGCCCTTCCTGAGCTGCTCGCGGATCTGTTCCTCGGTCAGCGGGCCCTCGGGCCGGCCTCCGCCGCGGCGGATCAGGTACTGAACCTGACCCGCGCCGTGCTCCGCCCGGCAAGCCGAGCAGACCGGCACCGGCTGCCCTTCGACGGGCTCCATCTCCATGCCGCAGCTGAAGCAATAGGTCCGAACCATGCAAGTCCTCGTTCGTGCGGGATCCTACCGCGTGATAGCAGCCCGCTCGAACCGCACCCCTCGAGGAAACCATGCGCAAGCTGATCGTCGCTCTCTCCCTCACCGCCGGGCTCGTCGCCTGTGGCGATGAGGAGCCCGCTGCCCCCGTCACCCCCGTCGCCGCGCCGGCCCCCAAGCCCGCTCCTGCTCCTGCCCCGGAGCCGGAGCCCTTCGACGCCGCCGCGACCTTCGCCACCACCTGCGGTCCCTGCCACGGCGCGGTCGGTGACGGCAACGGCCCCGCGGGCGGCGCGCTGACCCCCAAGCCCGCCGACTTCACGGACGCCGCGTTCTGGACCCCCGAGCGCACGGACGAGCACATCGCCAAGTCGATCAAGGAAGGCGGCTCGGCCGTGGGCAAGAGCCCCCTGATGGCGCCCTTCGGCAACCAGTACGACGACGCCCAGATCGGCGCCCTGGTCCAGCACATCAAGAGCCTCAAGCCCGAGTAGTGCTAGCCTGGGAGCGTGCTGATCCTGCCGCTCCTGCTGTCCTGTGACCTCTCGGGTCGCGTCCGCTGTGACGCGGCCCGCGAGGTCGAGGACCGTGCCTGGTCCGAGGCCCGGGACTGGTACGCCCGGATGGGCGCCGAGGCCGAGCAGGTCGCGGACTCCCAGGAGTCCCGGCTGCGCTCCAGCAGCGCCGAACGGGAGAGCGCCGGCCAGGCGCAGTCGGCCTACAGCCAGCGCACGCGCGGTGGTCTGGTCGACCTGCGCACGGGGCAGGTGCGCGCCAACGACGGGGCGAAGTCCGCAAACCGGGGCCGCGCCGCCGTCGCCGCCGAGCGCGTGGAGCTCTCCGCGGACGACGAGGCGCTGGCCGCCGCCGAGTGGGTAGAGGCAGCGCGGCGAGCGCAGAACCTTCGGCAAGCCGCCGAGCTCGTCCGCGCGATCGAGCGAGGGCAGGAGTCTCTGGAGCGCGCTGATGAGCTTCGGGACACGACCCTCACGGCGCAGGCCGCGCAGGCCCGGCGGTCGCGTCAGTCCGTCTGCGACGACGGCAGCCGCTGATAGCTGCCCGTGGCCCGCCCGGAGGCGGCTCGGACCCGAATCAGGGCGCCCTCGACGTCGATGCACTGCCCGGTCAGGACACGCTCGACGAGCTCGCCGTCGAGCGCGACGTCCAGCTCGCCCTGCGTGACGCTGAGCCGGTAGGCGCGGGGCCCCGCCCCCCGCAGCACGGTCTGCCAGCTGGCCTCCCCCACCGCGATCCGACCTTGATCCTGCCCCTTCCTGCGAAGCGGAGTCTGGACCCGGACCACGCGGGTCACCGAGCCGGACGCCTCCCGCTCCGACGCCGCCTGGGGTCCGCCCTGGAGCACCCTCAGCCCAGGAGACTCCGCCACTGGCGCGCCCAGCCCGGCCTCGTCCACGGCCTCCTGCACGGCGCGGTCGACCTCGGAGCGCAGCTCGCTCCAGAACGCGGGGTCCTCGACGTCCACGCCAGCCTGACGCAGCGCTTGCTCGAGGGTGGCGATGATCTCGTCGTGGTCGTCGGCCATGGGACCTCGCTATCGCGTCTCAGAGCAGCTGGGCGCGCTCCAGGAGCAGCTCCTCGAAGACCAGGCCCGTGTCGCCCTCCCAGGTGACGACGAACATCACCTCGCTGCCGGTCGGCCCGGTCATCGTCTCGATGAACTGGTCCTGGTCCAGGTCGGTCGCGGTCACACCATCGACCTCGACGATGACGTCTCCAGGCTCGAGCCCGAAGGCCTCGGCGGGGCTGCCCGGGCGCACCGCGACGACCTCGATGCCCTCGTCGTGCTCAGCGAACTCGATCCCGAGCCCGCCGACCTGCTCCTCGGGCAGGAACAGCTCCAGAGACAGGCTCTCGCCGGGCCAGAGCTCCAGATCGACGAACGCGCTGCGCGCCTGGAGCGCGCCGTCCTTCCGGTAGGCATAGACCCGACACAGCTCGTGGGCCGCCAGCTGAAACGACCTCACCGAGCGGCCGCGCTGGGGTGGCGTGTCCTCGCAGGAGACGTGGATCCTGGCGCGATCCGCGCCCGGCCCGAGCACGCTGACGTACAGCAGCCCAGGCTCCCCGATCGCGCTGTCGCTGGCCTCCTCGGGCAGCGAGGGGCTCCGGAGCGACAGGCCCCAGGGTCCCTCGGGCTCGGGGTCCGGCCCCGGGTCCGCCTCGGAGCTGCCGAGCGGGAGCTCGCGCCCCGTGTGCGTGATCCGGGCTCGCCGGGAGCGGGCCGCCTCCTCGGGGCGCGGCTCCTCCGGGGACTCTGGCCACAGCCACAGCGCCAGGCCCGCCGCGACGGCGATCAGTGGGGGGACGAGGAGTCGGGTGCGCGCCATGCCAGTCCATCGTAGAGGGCCTCGACCAGGGCTCGCTCGGGCGCCAGCCAAGGCGCCTGGTAGGCCTCCATGCGCTCGCGCAGCCCCTCGACCCGGGCCAAGGCCTTCGTGTAGTGGCCCCGCTCGGCGTCCAGGAGCGCCGCGCCGAGCACCTCGACCTCGTCGACCAGCACCAGGCAGCGCGTCCAGCCCTCGCTGGAGCGCTCCCTGGGCTCCAGCTGCAGCGAGAGCATGTCCAGCACGGGAGGCCCCGGGTGCCCGTCGGGCAGCGGCGTGTAGGCCAGGCCGATGGTCGCCAGCGAGGCCCCTGGCCCGGGCGCCACGGGCGGCAT
>CALGIB010000718.1 GCA_937915955.1 uncultured Pseudomonadota bacterium | reverse complement strand
AGGAAGAACGTGGCCCGCATCTCGGCCTGACGAAGGGCCTGGAGCAGGGCGGGGGTGCTGGCCGGGTCCGGGCCGTCGTCGAAGGTCAGGGCCAGCCGGCCAGGGCGCCCCTCTACCCGGGCCAGCGCAGGCTCGAAGGCCCAGCCCGGGGTGGTCACGGCCTTGTAGAGCGCCGCGAACGCGAGGAGCAGCAGCGCCGCGGAGACCGCGCTGGCGGCCCAGGCGGGCAGGAGCAGGGTCGAGCCGGCCGCCGACAGGACGAGCACCAGCAGGATGGAACCGAGGCGCAGCACGGGCCTGGGTTAACGGGCCCACCATGGGCTTGCGCAAGGCCATCCACGCCCTCGGGCGGCAGCTGCTCGCCGAGCACCGCGAGCCCGGGAAGCTGGGCTGGGCGGTGGGCGTGGGCCTGTTCGTCGGCGCGCTGCCGCTCTACGGCCTGCACCTGCCGATCTGTCTGGGCGTCGCGCACCTGTCCAGGCTGAACAAGGTGACGCTCTACCTGGCGGCCAACATCAGCAACCCGCTGATCGCACCCTTGCTGGTGGCCGCGGGCATCGCCATCGGCGAGTTCCTGCGCTTCGGCGAGTGGAGGGGCGTGAACCTGGAGCAGGGCAGCGACTTCCTGGAGAAGCTGGCGCTGTTCAGCTGGGAGCTGCCCGACCTGTTCCTCAGCTGCCTGCTGGGCGACGCGGTCCTCGGCGCTGTGCTGGGGATCGCGATCGGCCCCATCGTCTACCTCTGGGCCAAACAGCGCAGGGCCCGTGTTGAGCCCTCGGAGGGGTGACGCGAGGCCAACGACGGATTGCGTCAGGCCGAGATCGCCAGATAGTCTTCGCGCAGATGGCCCTTCTCTCCCTGATTGTCGCGCTGTCCTGCTCGGAAGATCCCGTCGTGCAGAGCGCGGCGTCCGCCTACTCACCGGCGGACGTCGTCGGCACCTGGGAGACGAGCGCGAACGACTACAAGTGGACCTTCAGCGCGTCACAGGGCGAGCTTCAGGTGCACGGCTGGGACAGCGCCACCGGCGGCGCCTTCTCGCTCAGCGACGTGCGCTGGACCGCGACGGGCCCGGCCTTCAAGAGCGTCGGCCCCGGCCGCTCGGATCCCAGCATCGAGCACGCGCTGACCATCGTGGACTCGGACACGCTGCAGGCTCACTGCGAGCTCGAAGACGGCAGCGCGCAGGACTTCCAGCTGCACCGCATCCCGGGCCCTCGCTGAGGTGCCCGCGCAGCGCCAGGCGCGGGTCAGGCCCGACCCCGCGATCGACGCCGCCGTGCAGGAGCTGCTCCGCTACACGCGCGGGGTCGAGTGCGGCCGGCTGGAGTCGCTCGAGCAGGTGCCCCCTCGCCTCGACGGCGAGCGCCTGCGCGCGAGCAAGCTGGACTCAGGGGGCCTGACCCGCTGGCAGGGCGTAGCCCCGGTGCTGCCCTACCTGGGCCTGGGCGGGATGCTGCTGTTGATGGTCCCCTGGCCGGGCACCGGGCGCTGGTTCGACGCCCTCCGCCCGACGCTCACCGGCTGGGCCTACCTGCTCGCGGATCGCGTCGAGGAGCTGTTCGGCTGGACACGTCGCCTCTCGTTCCTCGAGCCGGACCTGTTCCAGGACTGGCTGCTCTTCGACCCGGGCTGGGGGCCCTTCCTCTGGTCGACAGGGTTCGCGGTGCTCGTCGCGCTGGTGATCGGACCGACCCGCTCCACCTGGAACCGACTGCTGGTCGGGCTCGACGCCCTCCGCCGCTAGCGCGGGGCCAGGGCCGCCAGATCGGCCAGCCAGCCGAACTTGCCGGCCATGCGCCGGCTGGCCTCGTTGCCCGGGGCGAACAGGTCCCCGGCCAGCAGGCTGATGATGGCCTTGCGGAAGCGGGGCTTCTGCAGCCCCACGGGGGCGCAGGCCACGTCCAGGAAGGTGCCGTCGTAGAACGCCAGCACGGACTGCTCCATGGGCACCATGGCCGCTCGGAGCCTCTGCTCCCAGGCCTGAAGGTCGCCCCCGTCGCGGAGGACCTCGCCCAGGGTCCAGCCCGACTCGAGGGCGCCGAGCACGCCGCTGGAGAAGACCGGGTCCAGGAACATCGCGGCGTCCCCGGCCAAGGCCCAGCCGGGCCCCGAGAAGCGCCTCGAGTAGGCCGTGAAGTCGCTGACGCCGCCCAGCTCGCCGAGCTGCTCGGCCCCGTCCAGGCGCGCGGCGGCCTCGGGACAGGCGGCTAGGGCGCCGGCCCAGCGGTCGTCCTTCAGGCCGTGACCCGGGGTCAGGACCAGGCCGACGCTGGTGCGACCGTCGGCGAAGGGGATGAGCCAGAACCAGCCCCCCGACCAGGCGCAGATCGTGATGTCACCGGGCTGCTCGGGCTGGAGCGCCCGCACACCGCGGAACCGGGTGTGCAGGGCGGCGTTGCGGAGCCGGGGGTGCAGCTCGACCTCGCCCAGCTGGCGCGCCAGGAACTTGCGGCGGCCAGCGGCGTCCACGAACTGCTCGCAGCGGATGGGCCCCTGGTCGGTGTGCAGCGTCCGCGCGTCCGGCTCGTAGTGGCTGGCCTTGGCGACGACGAGCTGTGCGCCGGCGGCCAGCGCGGCCCCGCGGAGGCGCGCGTCGAAGTCGTCCCGTGGCACCTGCCAGGCGTGTCCCCAGGTCGGGCGCGCCGACTCGGCGAAGGCGAAGCGTACGCTGTCCGCGCCCCGGGTGAAGACCGCGCCGTCCTTGCGCTGGAAGCCCTCCATCGACACGCCCATGAGCTCGATCACGCGCGCGCCGAAGGGCAGCAGCGACTCGCCGATGGCGGCCGCCGGTTGAGCCAGGGCGTCGACGATCAGCACGTCGCGGCCGGCTCGCGCCAGGGGTGTCGCCACGGCGCAGCCCGCTGGGCCCGCGCCCAGGATCAAGACGTCGGCGTGCACTTCAGGCGCGCTGGGAGGCGATGTACGCGGCCAGGGTGTCCACGCTGGCGAAGACCTTTCGGCTCTCCTGCGAGTCCGGGATCTTCACGCCGAAGACGCGCTCGATCTCCATCGCCAGCTCCAGGGCGTCCACCGAGTCCAGACCCAGGCCCTCGCCGAACAACGGCGCCGCGTCCTCGATCTCCTCGGGCTCCATGTCCTCGATCATCAGGGCCTCGATGATCAGCTGCTTCACTTGAAGCTTGAGCTCGGCCATGTGTCCTCCTCGGCCCCGCCTTTATCCGACCTGGGGGAGGATGCGCTCATGATCCCACTCCTCCTCGCCTGCGTCGGCCCCTGCGCCGTGCCCACACCTCCGGCAGCCGCGCCACCGGTCCACCTCGAGGAGCGGCTCGCTCCCGGCCCCGAGGACCGCGCCCCCCGCGGAGAGGCGCAGATTCGGGTGGTCCGTCAGGAGCCGGGGAGCCGCTCGCTGACCCTCGATCTGCCCGAGGACGCCTGGCTGGACGTCGCTCTGGGCGCGGCGGAGGGCAGCGTCACGATGCGCGTGAAGGCCGGCGAGGCGGTGCTGCTGGAGCACACCGGCACCGGCTGGAGCCAGGCGCAGATCTCTCTGGCGGGCCACCTCGGCGAGACCACGCTGACCTTCGAGGTCGAGGGCGGCCCAGCGCTCTGGGGGGCCCCGACCCTGCGCGGGTCCGGGACCGAGGCCCCCAACGTGCTGCTCTACGT
>CALGIB010000717.1 GCA_937915955.1 uncultured Pseudomonadota bacterium | reverse complement strand
CGCCTACGCCACCTTCGACGACTACAACTACGGCAGCTACGGCAGCGGCAGCAGCGGGGACCTCCCCTTCGTGCTCCGCCAGCAGCTCACCGACGATCTGGCGGCGACCGAGGCCGTGTTCCAGGACAGCTCGCTGCACGGCGGCGGCGACGGCCCGGAGGCCAGCGTCGAGGCGCTGTACCAGGCCCTCACCGGCGCGGGCTACGACCAGGGCTGCGACGGCGCCTACGACAGCTCCACCGACGTGCTGCCCTTCCTCGCCTCGAGCGACGACGCCTTCGGCGGCGCGGCCGGCGAGACCTACGACAGCGGCGTCAGCGGCACCGGCTCCTTCGGCGGCGTCGGCTTCCGGGCCACGTCCCTGCCCGTCATCGTGTACGTCACCGACAACTACATGCGCGACCCCGACGACGGCTACGGCAGCCCCGGGGGCTGCTCCATCGACGCCGGCGTGTCCGACGTCGCTGCGGCGACCGAGGACCTGGGCGCCTTCCTCGTGGGCATCACCTACGGCAGCGGCGCCTACGCCAAGACCCAGATGACGGCCCTCGCCGCGGCCACCGACTCACTGGTGGACACCGACGGCGACGGGGTCGCGGACACCGAGGCCGTCTACGCCGCCTCGGCCTCGAGCATCACCGACAGCGTCATCGAGGCCTTGGGCGACGTGGCGAACACCGTCCCGCTGACCACCGTCTACGACGAGGTGGTCCTCCAGGTCAGCAAGGACACCTACGCCATGGTCAGCGGCATCGACCCCGCCTCCTACACCAGCGTCGACACCTCCACAGGCCCCGTCCTGACCTTCACCGTGACCCTGAGCGGCACCACCAGCTCGACGGTGGCGCTCACCGGCAAGGTGAACTTCGAGCTGGTCGCCGACGGCCGCGTGGTCGACACCCAGGGCGTGAAGTTCGAGATCCCGCCGAACTGATCTACTCGACCCGGACGCCGTCCTTCAGCACCAGGATACCCGCCGAGGTCCTGACCGGAATCGGCTTCACAGCGGCCTCGAACTCAGCCCGGGTCGCGTAGGTGCCGGCCAGCCAGTCCAGCTGGAACAGGTTGGGCTCGAAGGCCCCGCCAGTGTCGGCGAGCACGGCCAGGCGCAGGCCGCCGTCGTCCATGGTCAGCCCGACCAGCAGCCCCAGGCCCAGATCCTGCACGTCGCCGGCGACCGCGACCTGGGGGCTCAGCGCGATGCCCTCGACCCCGCGCAGCGCGTCCACCTGACGGAAGTACCAGTAGCGCTCCTGCTCGGAGGGGTCCTTCTGCGTCGGAACGTAGGGGACGCCGTTGCTGACGTGCACGTTGTACAGGCGCGCCGCCCGTCCGGGCACCCGCACCTCGATGGTGCCCTGCATCAGCGCCTCATAGACCCCCTCCTCGGTCAGCCAGACCAGGGGCTCGGCCCGGCCCGCGTGGGCGCCTTCGCGGAAGGCCCCGGCTACCACCTCAGGCCGCGTCAGGCCGCGCAGGTCGGGCCCAGGGTCCGCGTACAGCGCGTGCTGGAAGACCCCCTCGGGGGCGTCGCGACCCTCCACCGACCAGGCCAGGTACTTGGTCAGGCGGATCTGATCGGGCTCCAGCGCGACGCCCCGGGCCTGGGCGCCGGCGACGTCGCTGGTCCACGCCCAGTACTCGAAGTGACCGGCCAGGAACGCCGGCTCCTCCAGCCTCTGGCTGGCCTGCCCCGCGTCCTCCCGAGCGATCCGGACCACGAAGGCCAGCGTGTCCTCGACCCGCACGCGGTCCACGCCCAGCGGCGCCAGCATGCCCTCGACCTCGGCCTCGGGGTGGGCTCGGAGCCAGGTGAGCACCGCCGAGGCTTGCTGCGCCAGGTCCTGAGCGGGGCTCGCCGCCGGTCCAGGCGCCCAGTCCTCGCGCGCGAAGTGGTCCTGCGGGTCCACCTGCCGTCCGGTGGGCTGCCCTTCCGGCCCGACGAGGTCCCAGCCCACGCTCGTCGCGATGCAGAGCAGCCACATGCGGCGGAACTATCCCGAACGCGGACGAGCCGCTGACCCCCCTCCCGCGGGTGTCAGCGGCTCGCGGGCTCCCGCCCCCTCCTGCGGGCGCCCCGGGGCGTCCTCAGTAGGAGGTGCCCGCCGTGCTGGAGACCGTGTCGTTGGAGCCACCGTTGACCACCGAGTAGTACCCGCTGGAGGTGTTGCTGTTGCCGCCCGACACGGAGGCGCGGCTGCCCGAGGCCTGGTTCTTGTTGCCGCCCACCACGCTCGAGGACGTGCCGCTGGCCGCGTTGTAGCTGCCGCCCAAGACGCTGGCGTAGGAGGCCGTGGCGTCGTTGTAGTAGCCGGCGCCCACCAGGCTGGACTCGCCCGAGGCTTCGTTCAGGGAGCCCGTGACGACCACCGAGTAGGTCCCGCTGGCCAGGTTCTCGTCGCCGCCCACCACCACGGCCTTGGTGCCCGAGACCTCGTTGACCTCGCCGCCCACGACCACGCCGTAGCTGGCGTCCACGGTGTTCTGGTAGCCGCTGACGATGGCGCCTCGGGAGCCGCCGCTGATCTCGTTGTCGTGGCCGGTCACGATGGCCGCGTAGTTCACCGACGTCAGGTTGTTGGAGCCCGTGACGATGGACGCGAAGGCCCCGTCCGCCTCGTTTCCGGCGCCCGAGATGATGACGGCCGAGTCGCCCACCGCCGCGTTCTGCATGCCCGAGAGCACCACGGCGTAGTCCGCCTCGATGCTGTTGTCGTAGCCGCCGACGATGCCGTAGGCGCCGGTCCAGCTGTGGTAGCTGCCCAGGACCAGGTTGTGGGAGCCGGACTGGTCGTCGCTGGCGTCGGCGTCGCCGTAGCCCAGGATCAGGTTGCCCAGACCGTTGACCGTGCCGCCGGAGGTGCCGCTGCCGTCGGTGACGTACAGGTTGGCGCCGTCGATGGTCACGCTGTCCGCGCTGGTGTCGACCACGACGTAGCTGAGCAGGTCGTCGACGCCGTCGACCATGGCCTCGATCGAGGCGATGTCGGACTCGGCGGAGCTCACGTCGGTCTGCAGGCTGCTGAGGTCGGACTCGGCCGCGGCCAGGTCCGTCTGCAGGTCCGCGACGTCGGCCTGCAGGTCGTCGATGTCGCTCTGGGACGAGGTCTTGTAGCGCTCCAGGTCGCTGACATCCGACTCGAGCGCGCTGATGTCCGAGGCGTTCGTCGCGATGGACGAGGCGTGGGAGCTGACGCCGCTCTCGTTGCTGGCCACGCGGGCCTCGAGGCTGCTCAGGTCGCTGTCCGAAGCGAAGTTCTTGCTGACCCAGGTCTCGCTCGCCAGGCCCATCCCGCTGATGTCGGACTCGGTCATGAAGCCCTGGCCACCGATCCAGGACTCCGTGGCCACGCCGGCCATGTCGGAGGCGGTCAGGTAGCCCTGGCCGCGGACCCACTCTTCGGTCGTGAAGCCGCCGTCCTCGAGCGCCCCGAGGCGGTCCTCGTGGTCGGTGAGGGTCTCGCCCAGGTCGGCGATGAGGTCCATGTCGACGCTCTCGAGGGCCCCTAGGTCGCCTTCGACGGCGGCCAGGTCAGCGTCCAGCTCGAGGCCGACCTCCGTGTTGGCGTGCACCTGAACGGTGAGCGCGGCGAGCTGCTCTTCGAGGTCCAGGATGCGAGCCTCGAGCTCGGAGCTGTCCGCCGAGGTCGAGGCGGCGCGGGTCTCCTTGCAGCCGACCAGGGCGGAGAGGCTGATCACGAGGGCGGGGACGGTCAGGGTGGACATACGGAACATGAGGGGTCTCCAGGTTGTTGGGGGGCGACCAGTTCGGTCAGCAGCCCCTTTCGCAAGCCCGGTGCCACGCCCGTTCGCACGACCTTTCAGCCACTTACAGCCAGGACTGTTCAACCGTCCGACACCCACCGTCGAAAACTCGGCACCCCTCGGCACCCCGACAGGCGTTCAGGCGCGGCCCGCCCCTGGCACGCACCTTGCGCGCTCGAGCGCTGACACCGCGGAGCGTTCCTGCTACACCTGGGATCCCACCGGTGAGAGTGCGCGATGTCCCTGCTCTTCTTCGTCTTCGCCTGCAACGGGGGCCGCGACGGCGGCAACCGCGGCAACGGTGACCGGCCCTACGACGGCCCGGGCAGCGAGGCCTGGGGCTCGGTCGACATCACCTGCGGCGGCCCCTCGGACTGCTTGACGGGCGAGACCTGCCTCGAGGGCGTCTGCCAGGTCGACAAGTGCAGCGCGGACCTGGAAGAGACCCTCGCCCCCATCGGGCAGACGCTCACCTTCCTCGAAGAGACCGAGGTCGCCTTCGCCGACACCGAGCAGTGGAACGGCGAGTACCCCGTCGACATGTACGGCCCCAGCGACTGGGACCTGGACTACGAGGCCAGCGTGCAGGCGGGCAGCAGCCCCCTGGCCGACATCACCGGTGGAGACTTCCTGGGACGCGGCGTCGGCATGTACGCCGCGGTGGCCGAGGGCGGCACCACGGTCGAGATCCTGGGCACCAACGTGATCATCCACCTGGGCCTCGCGGCCGTCGCCATCGCGGGCGGCGACATCGACGGCGACGGGCTGGACGAGCTCATCGCCATCAGCAAGAGCGGAAAGACCGTGGCCTGCGACGTCGACCTCGACGCGTGCATCAGCTGGAGCTTCGGCGAGAGCGTGACCGGCCTGGACGTCACCATCGCCGACGTCGACGGCGACACGCTCGAAGAGCCCATCCTGCTCATCGAGTACGAGGGCTACCAGTACCTCTACGGCCTCAACGCCGACGCCGAGATCAACGCCCAGGTCGAGGCCTGGTGGGGCGACGGCGAGGACCTGCTCGCCATCGCGGCGGCCGACCTCAACGGCGACCACATCGCCGAGGTCATCGGCCTGCAGAACGACGGCTGCTGGGACTGGTGCGACGACAGCCTGACGGTCTACTCAGCCGCGGACGACGGGCTCGACGGCAGCTTCAACCTGACCGACACCCTGGAGCTGGAAGAGAGCGGCACCGCCATCGACCTGGACGCCGGCGACACCGACGTCGACCAGGAGGCCGAGGTCATCGTGCTCGGCGAGGACGCCACCGCCTGGCTGCTCTCCCCCAGCTACAACGGCTTCGAGATCCGAGCCAGCGGCCCGCTGGGCACCTCGGTCGCCCCCGACCGCGTCGCCATGGCCGACCACGACGGCAACAGCCCGATGGCCAAGCTCGAGGAGACCTCGACCTGCGAGGGCAACGTCGTGCCGGTCATGCTGATGATCCCGCCGCCCTACGCTGCGGACTACAGCAACGGCGTCAGCAACGTCTCCTACGGCGGCTCCGACGACCAGTGGGAGACCTTCGAGGACACCGTCAGCATGGGCCTGGGCGTGGACGTCGGCTACACGGCCAAGTTCTCCGAGGTCTTCAGCGCCAGCGTCGGCGCCAGCGTCGGCTGGAACGTCAGCAACACCTCGGGCCTGCGCCAGGGCCAGAGCGTCGGCGCCCGCTACGGCATCAC
>CALGIB010000716.1 GCA_937915955.1 uncultured Pseudomonadota bacterium | reverse complement strand
CGGCGACGGGTACGGCGACGGCGCGACGACGAGGGTGGCCTGCGAGCAGCCCTCGGGCTACCTGTCCGACGCCTCGGACTGCGACGACGGCGACGGCGACGTCAACCCGGCGGCCGACGAGATCTGCCTGGACCAGGTCGACAACGACTGCGACGGGGCGCTGGATGGCTGCGATCCGGTGGACGCCGCGGACGCCGGCGTGGTCGGCTACGGCGTGGCCAACACCACCTTCACCGACAAGCGCTTCGGCTCGCACGTGTCCACGGGGGACATCGACGGGGACGGCACGGACGACCTGCTGGTCTCGGACGTGACCCTGTCCACGGTCGGTCGCAACGAGCGCGGCGGCACCTTCCTGTACCTGGGACCGATCACCAGCGGCAGCACCCTGGGCGCGGGCACGCAGGACGCCGTGATCCTGGGCGACGTGGCCAACATCAACTGCGGAAAGCAGGCCGCCATCCTGCCGGACTGGGACAGCTCGGGCGAGGGCCAGCTGGTGGTGGGCTGCTACGAGGACACCGGCGGAGGGTCCAACTCGGGCGCCGCCTACATCTTCGATGAGCTGCCGAGCGGCGCGATGAGCAGCGAGGACTACTCGGCGGTGGTCGTCGGGGACGCCGAGGACACCGCCGGCCACCAGGTGGTCTGGGTGGGGGACCTGAACGACGACACGGTCGACGACCTGGGCATCGGCGCCACCCTGGCGGGCTCGGGCAAGGAGGGCGCGGTCTTTCTGATGTTCGGCCCCGTCAGCGCGGACGCCTACATCGGCGGCTCGGACATGGACCTGACCCTGAGCGGCAAGAGCTCGGGCGACAAGTTCGGCAACTCCCTGGCTCGCGCGGGTGACCTGAACGGCGACGGCAGCGACGACCTGCTCGTCGGGGTCTTCGCGGCCGATGGAGGCGGCGCCAACGCCGGCGCCACGGCCATCTGGCTGGGGCCGCTCAGCGCCCTGGTGCCTCCGGACGTCGCGATCGACGGCGAGGCGGTCGGGGACAACCTGGGTGTGCTCGTCTCCGGGCCGGGCGACGTGGACGGGGACGGCTACGACGACGCGCTGACCTGCGCCTCGGACAATGACGACGGGGGCACGGACGCCGGCAAGTGCTACCTGTTCGGCGCCTCGGGCGTGAGCGGCTGGGCCATCGGCGGCGAGCTGGCCAGCTTCACGGGCTCGGGCAGCTCGGACGCCCTGGGCGACATCGAGGCCTCACTGCCGGTGGGGGACTGGGACGGCGACGGTGACGACGAGCTGGTCCTCGGGGCCCGCGACGCCAACGAGGGGGGCGGCTCCGGCAACGGCGCGGCCTACGTCTTCCTGGGGCCGGTGAGCGGCAGCTACAGCGTGGACGACGCGAACCTGGTGCTGCACGGCACCGAGGACGACGACCAGTTCGGTACGAGCATCTCGGGCATGGGCGACCAGGACGGCGACGGCTACCCCGAGCTGGTCATCGGCGCGCGAGAGGGCACGAACTCCTCGGGCGACCAGACCGGCATGGCCTACATCTTCTACACGGCCGAGTGGTTCTGAGCGGGGCTCAGCGCCGGGGCTGAGGGCGCGGGGGCGGGGCGCTCAGCAGGCGCTCGAGGTGGGGCCTGGGCGCCAGGGCGCGGGCCTCGGTCTCGACCCGGTGCGCGACGAAGGCGCGGTGTCGCAGGTACTGGCTCTCGTGATCGGGGCCGGCCAGCAGGCTGACGGCGATCCACTGGCCGGACAGGTCCAGCAGGAACAGGTCCTCGTCGTAGGGGACCAGCTCGTCGCCGCAGACGTAGCCGTAGTTCTCCAGCGTGGGGCACTCGATCAGCAGCCTGCCCTGGTCGTAGGCGATGCTCACCGAGCCGATGTTGTAGCGGTCGTAGTAGCTGCCGGCGTAGACGCTCAGATCCTCGGCGATGGCCGGCTCGGGCATCGGCTCGGCGGCGGGGAAGCCGATCGCGTCGGACAGGCCGTCGAGCAGAGCGTCTGTGGAGACGTAGGCGCCGTCGGTGTTGCCGAGGATGGCCACGGCCACGCCCCGGTCCGGGAAGGCGTAGAGATCGGCCGAGTAGCCGGGGATGGCGCCGTTGTGCCAGTACACCGGCTCTGCGACCCAGCCCTCGGAGGTCTCCAGCCCCAGCAGCGACATCACGCCGTAGCCGTAGCGCCCATCGACCTCCTCTGCGGCGTACTGGAAGCGCACGTGGGGCTCCGTCAGCAGGCCGAGGTGCTCCGCGTCGAGCACCTCGGGCTCGCCCTCGAGCAGGAAGCCGCCGAAGCGCGCCAGCTCCTCGGGCGAGGCCCAGGCGAAGCCGGCCGGGCGGCTCCAGGCGTTGTCGTAGCTGTCGGCGTCGGCGACGCGCCGATCGCTGGTCTCGCCGGTCCAGTCGTAGGCGTCCCCGAGGGCGTAGTCCCCGTCGGCCAGCACCTCCTCGGGCAGGAAGAGGGTCCGATCCATGCCGAGGGGGGTGAACACGTCCTCGCTCAGGATCTGCCGGTAGAAGCGGCCGTCCAGGAGCTCGGTCGCCAGCCCCGCCAGCGCGAAGTTGGGGTTGCTGTAGTTCCAGAACGCGCCGGGCTCGACCATCTGCCAGGAGAAGCTGCGGGCCCAGGTGCCGTGCGTGTAGCTGGCCAGCTTCTCGTCCTTGCTGGAGCCCTCGAGCGGGGTGTGGTCGTAGAACCCGGACTGGTGGCTGAGCAGCTGGTGCAGCGACAGCTTCGTATACTCGTCCGGGCTGATGGTCTCGACCTCGACGAGGTCGGCGAGCAGGGTCTCGGGGTCGGCGAGCCCGGCCTGCATCTGCTGGAGCAGGGCGGTGGCCGTGAGCATCTTGGTGACCGAGCCGATGCGGAACAGGGTGCTGCCCGTGAAGGCCTCGTCCCGCTCCGGGTGGCGGCTGCCCAGGCCCGAGGACCAGACCAGCTGCCCGTCCTGCCAGACGGCCACGCCCAGCCCCGGGGCGCCGAGGCGCAGGCGCTCCTCCTCCAGCGCGACGCCGAGCCGGTCGTAGCGGGCGTCCATCACCCAGGCCTCGCTGTCGGCGGGCCGGCTGTCGTCGAGGTCCTCGGCTGGGGTGCAGGCCAACAGGGCGATGATCATGCTCCCTCCTCGGGCTTCTGCTTGCTGACCGGTATCCAGGGACCGTCCTGGGCGCGCTGAGCGGGCGCCGCGCGCCAGGCGTCTGTCCCGGTGAGGCGCCACCAGAGGCGCCCCTGGACGGCCGAGGAGGGCAGGGGACCCCACCAGCGCGAGTCCACCGGGCCCTCGCGCTCGTCGGCCAGCACGAAGACCTGGTCGGCCCCGATCTGCCAGCTGCGGTCGGGCTCGGCGAAGCGCCGGTCGGCCCGCTGGACGAGGTAGCGGTTGGACTCGGAGAGCACGATGTCGGGGCCGGCTCGACCCATCTCCGCCAGCCGGGCTCCCTGGCTGTCCACGCTCAGCCCGCCGCCGCGGAGGACGACCTCGGAGCCCGCGAGCGCGGCGACGCGACGCAGCACCCGGCGGTCGGGCTGGGCCGGGTCGGCGACCAGCACGACGTCACCGCGCTCGAGTTCGCCGAGGGGGCCCAGCAGGATCAGCTCGCCAGCT
>CALGIB010000715.1 GCA_937915955.1 uncultured Pseudomonadota bacterium | reverse complement strand
CTCGCGGCCACCGAGGCGGCCCTGGCCGAGTACGTCGAGGCCGAGTCCTGGTTCCTGGCGGCCACCGTCGATCTGGACGCCGAGGACCTCGACGAGGACGATGGCGCCTGGCTGAGCGCGCTGCAGCTCTCCTACGCCGACGACAGCTTCGGTCTGCCGATCCGCCTGGGCACGGCCAGCAGCGAGGGCGTCCAGGACCTGATCCTGTTCACCGTGACCTCGCTCGCGGACGGACAGGTCCACGTCAGCAACTACCCAGAGCGCGTGCTCGAGGACGAGTGCATGCCGGTCGAGACCGAGGCCGACGGCGAGGGCTTCGGCGGCTTCTTCGACGAGCACTTCGGCGAGGCGCCCACAGATGAGGACGGCCGCGCCACCTGGACGCTGGAGTACGGCTGGCCCGGCTACCAGCACTGCGATCCCTGCGCGGACGGCGGCTACGGCACCCCCGACGGCGTGCCTGACAGCATGGTCCAGGCGCTGGGCTGGGAGGGCCTGGCCGCGGACGCCTACCTGAGTCGGCTGCACCTGCGCTACGAGGGGCTCGCCGTGGATCAGGACCTGTCGCTGTACGGCTCGGGCATCACCGACACCTCCCAGCTCCGCTACGTCCAGTACGACAGCAACCTCGAGGACCGCTTCCCCCTGTGTGGGACCGGCTGGGTCGAGGACAGCCCCGGCGACTGCGACGAGGAGCTGGGACTGGACGAGTCCTCGGTCGACAGCGGCCTGGACGTCGAGGAGGACACCAGCGCGGACGGCAACCGCCGGCCGGTCGGCTGCGTCTTCGGCGGCGGCATGGCCCCGGCCCTCGTGCTCCTGTGCCTGCTCGGGTTGATGCGCCGGAAGGGAGAGGTCTCGCGGGGCCATCAAGGCTGCCCTTAGAGCCTGCTCAACGACGTTCGGCCACCGTCGAGCTTGGAGGAGGGCACCGAGGAGGCCTGGCTGTCCGCCCTGCAGCTGTCCTACAGGGCTGTTCGTGCTCCTGGGGCTGGGCCTCGCGCGGCGGCGGCGGGATAGCCTTGCGGCATGATCCTGCTCACCAACAACGACCGCAGCCGCTTCTTCCTGGTCCCCTCGCCCGAGGCCATCGCCCCGGGGGAGCTGGAGCTGGCCTCCATGACCGGGGGGCGCTTCCGGCTCGACGAGGAGGCCGTCTCGGCCTTCCAGGTACCCGAGGCCGTGGCCAAGGCCTACGCCGAGCAGACCGCCGCGAGCATCATGGGTGAGCTGAGCGGCGTGCAGCGGCAGGTCGGCGAGGCCATGAAGCAGGCCCGCGCGCAGATCGAGGGCGCCTCGCTGCTCAAGGGCGTGGATCTGGACGACCCCCAGCAGCTCAAGGACATGGAGGGCCTGGCCCGCGAGCTGGCCGACGTGTTGCCGGGGGCCACCCAGAACCAGGCGCTGATGAAGGACCTGCTGCGCACCCTGGAGCGCCTCGACGTGGGCGGCAAGACCCCGCTCGAGGCCCTGACCGAAGAGGCCGCCGCGGCTCAGCCGGACGCCGACCTGTCCAAGGCCGTCGCCGAGCTCGCCGAGCTGCAGGCCCAGCTCGACGCGATGTCGCTAGACGACTGAGATCGTTCAGGGTCTCGGGAGAGGTCCCCATTCCGGGGGCCAGTCGTCGAACTCCAGCGTCTCGACCCCGTTGACCAGCAGCGTGTACATCGGCTCCTCGGGGAAGTCCCCCAGCCGAATTCGCCAGCTCCGCGCCTCGTGCGTGGCCTGGTAGGGCTCCTCGGCGTCACCGGTGTGGTACCAGCGCACCGTCTTCAGCAGCGCCTCGTGAGGGGGGTAGGGCAGACCGCTCATCAGTGGTGCGCCTCCTCCTTCTTCTCCTGGTCCCCCTGCGTGGCACCCTCGACGCGGCCTGCGGAGCCCGCGGTGGAGTTGATGTGCTTCACGGTGTGGGCCGCGTGCTCGATGCTGTGGGCGGTGTGCTTGACCTTGTTGGTGGTCTCGACCAGCTCGTAGGCCTCGAACGCCGCGCTGTGACCGTGAGCGTGACCCGGCGGCCCCCACTTGTCGGAGCTGGGGTGGGAGTAGCGCAGGCCGTCGGGGCCGACGTAGTCGTTGGGATCGACGTCCACCGAGCTGCCCTGGGCGTCGTCGGCCTTGAGCGAGCTGCCGGTCCCGGCGTCGGGATCCTTGCCGCCGCCGGGCGAGGTGTCGGCCCCGTCGGTGCCCTTGTTGATGCCGAACTTGTTGTCGTACTCGGTGGACCGGCGGCTGGAGCTGCCCAGGATGTCCTCGTAGATCTCGTCGCCGGTCTTGCCCTTGGACTTGCCCTTGGCGACCAGGTCGTCGAAGGTGGGGCCGTTGGGGTTGCCGTACTTCTGCAGATCGCGGGCCTGCAGCGCGGCCACCTCGTCCGGGTTCTGCATCATCTTGCGCGCCGTCATGCGCGCCTCGTGGCGGATCTCGCTGGCCTTGCGCGCCCGCTCCTCGAGCGACATGCCGGCCTTCTGCCAGCCAGCGTCCAGGTCCGGGATCTTGCTGGTCTCGTGCTGGTACCACTCGCGGACCGACTTGTTGGTCCACTCAGGCTGCTTGAGGCGGCCGGTCTCGGGGTTCACGCGCTTGCCCGAGTCGTACATCGAGCCGAGCTTGTCGGGGTCCTTGGCCAGGTCGCTGTCGGGGTAGCGGGACTTGTAGTCCGAGATGAACTCCTCCTTGGTCAGGCTGGGGTCGTCCCAGCCCTTGTTGGAGGGCCCGTGCGGAGCGCTGGGCTGGGTCTCGGGCACCCGCATCTTGCCGGTGTCGGGGTGCAGCCGCTTGCCGTCGTCGAAGTACTTGCCGAGCGCCGCGTCGTCCAGCGAGGTCGTGGGGTACTTCGCCTTGTAGTCGGCGATGAACTCGTCGCGGGTCAGCGTGGGGTCGTCCCAGCTCTTGCCCGAGGGCTGCGGCGCCTTGGGGGGCGGCACCTTGAGGCGCCCGGTGTCGGGGTCCAGGCGGCGGCCGCCGTCGAAGTGCTCGCCCAGGCGGGCCGGGTCCTTGCTGAGCTCGCTGTCCGGGTAGCGGCTCTTGTACTGCTGGACGAACTCGTCGCGGGTCAGCGAGGGGTCGTCCCAGGCCTTGTGCGGTCCGGTGCCGCCCAGCGCGTCGTCGAGCTTGCTGACGTCGACCGTCTCGTCCAGCGCCCCGGCGCCGTGGGTGGGTACGTCGTCCACCTTGTTGAGCGCGCCCAGGTTGTCGAGATCGTCGGCCTTTCCGACCGTGCTGGTGCCCTGCGGCGGGTCCAGCGAGTCCACCACCCGCTTGACGTCGGTGAGGTCCGTCGCGTTCTCGACCTTGGCCGCGTCGCCCAGCCCGAGCAGGCCCTTGGCGCCCTTGAACAGTCCGGCGAAGGGCTTGAGGAACTTCTCGGGTCCGATCGCGTCGACCACGTCGAAGGTGAAGGAGCCGGCGGCCTCCCACTTCTCCTCCCAGGACTTGTTCGGGTCCGTCCAGATCTGCCAGTTCTGGTACAGGCTGACGCAGACCAGCAGCACGCCCGCGATGATGCCCACCCAGGCCAGCACGGCCAGCGCGGTGCCGGCGTAGGCGATGGCCAGGAAGACCAGGCCGGCCAGCAGCGCGGGCGCGAAGTAGGCCAGGATGACGATCAGCACGACCAGGATGACCAGGATGACGGCCAGCCACTTGAGCACCGTCCACAGGCCAGCGAGGAAGTTGCAGAGGCCCTTCCAGAAGCCCTTGAAGAAGGCCCCCACGGCGCTGCAGAGCTTGTCCCACCAGGAGGCGTGCTCGATGTCGTCGGCCTGCCTGGTGATGGCCGGGCCCAGCTCGTTGAGCTTGGACTGCATGCCCGAGAGCGTCTCGTTGACCTTGTTGGTGATCTCGGTGGTGCCCTCGGTGTAGCCGGTGTTGAGGTGCTCCTGAGCCTCGGTCAGGGCCTCGTCCAGCTTCTCGACGAAGCCGTCGCAGGTCTCGACGATCTTGGCGATGCCCTGGTCGGTGCTGCTGGCGAACTCCTTGCTGACGGTCTGCACCGTCTGGTCCTTGTTCTCGCCGAAGCTCCGCAGGGTCTCGG